>NZ_MXAX01000303.1:0-31775 GCF_019249195.1 Rickettsia sp. TH2014
ATAATTTTTATAATGTCTGTAAGATTAAATCTTGACTTCTACACTATATGTCAATCATTTAAATAATTTCCAATTTCGTTCTTGCGGTGGTGAATCCTCTCTTCCTTCAAGGAAAAAATCATCAGTGGGGTTTTCGCTTAGTTCTTTAAAGACTTCTTCCCAGTTTTTTTGTGATTTTAAGCTTTTCTCTGATGATAAATATTTAAGTTCTTCAGAACCATTTTTAGTTTTATCGTTTATAAACATTTTATTTTTACATATTCTATATACTACAATCACTTAAAAAACAACCTAGTAAATAGATGATTGGTAGACGAAGCTCAATTTGAAAAAGAGCAATGGGTCTGTAAGCCGAGGAGCGGAGCGTATACTAAATACGTGAGCATACAAGGACTTACAAAGACGGCGTAGCCAATTTTTCAAATTCAGCGAGTATACTATTTCATCCCTCTCAAATGATCTTCTAATTTTCTTAGTTTTCTGCCTTCATTTACTATTGGTCTCACATATTTTTCCATTTTGGCATGTTCCCTATATTTATTAATCTGATCGATCTGAGCATTGACTTCATCGGTAATAGCTTGCTTTCTATCCTCTATTTTATTTAATACTTCAGTACTATATTCATAATTTTTAACATCAGCATTAAAGTTATTAAGCTCTTCCGTAATCTTTGCGTCTACTTCAGGTCCCTGCTCAGTATCTTTGATCTTTTGTGCTATTAATGCCGGCATTTCCTCAATGTTGATATCATCTCTTTTGAAATGATCTTTAAGCTCTTTATAAGTTTGTTCTAAATTTCCTTCAGCTTTCTCGTGCATAATATCATAATGCCCTTGGCGACGAGTATATCGATCTCCTTCTATAAATTCTGCATGTTTTCTATGGGCGTTATCTATCATATCTCGCATCTGAGAATCAGTAGCTTGCTCACGCATAAATCTGTCGCCCATCATTACCGGTTCACCTTCCTCGAATAACCTACCACGCACCTCATGAATAAGCTTTCTTTGAGCTAATTCTTGATAATATTCTACATCACTCTGTCTACCTGCTTTTTCTAGTCTTGCTAGATATTCCGGTGATAATATATCTGCTTGAGCAGCTAACGTTTCTTTATTAATATGCATTTGGAGTTCTTCACGTTCCCGTGCTTTTTCATTATCTTTTAATTTTTCGCTATAAGTTCTAAGCCTTGGATCGTTATATTCAAAATCATGCCATTCGGCACTGGTTAGATTACCCTCATAAGCATCACGTAAATCTTGACCGACTATTGCAGTTAAAGCTCCTCTTTTTATTCCCGTATAACCGGCATAGAGTTTTTCACCTATACCTACACGCCTTTCTTCTTTTAATTTACGTTTTGTATCAATACGATGCTCCATCTCTTGCCAACTTCTAAGCGGTTTTATATTTTTACCGAACAGACCGACGCCTCGCCCTGACATTTCTTGGTGAGCATATTTATAAGCATCTTGATAATCTTTAGTAAAGTTCGCATCGCTAGCGAGTTCACGTAAGTTAGCATCTTTTAATGACTTATCAAGCTCTCTTTTTTGTTCTTCACTTAAAGCGGCGTAATCTTTCACTCCATATTTATTTGCAGCAATTTTATCTCGAAGCTGAGTAAATTTCATTTGCGATAGTTCTTTTGCTTTTAATTCATTCCCTTTAGGTAAATTCTTTAACAATTCTGAAATACCGTTTTCATAATCAGTAATAGCATTCATTTTTACATCTTTAGAATCTATACCGTATTTTCTCTTAACCTCATTTTGTACGGCTTTGTTTGCTGAAGAACCGAGAGCTTGCTTTTCAAGCCTTCCCATCATTATATCTTCAAATCCTTTAGCAAAGAACATACTAGTTTCTGCTAACTTCGCACTTACACGGGTAGTTATAGGTGCACTTACCGTCTTAGCTACATAACTTAGCGGTCTATTCATTTGCTTCGCTGCAGATTCATAAGATTGCTGATTAACTTTTTGTATGTCTGTTAAATTACCTGAAGTACCGGCAATAAATTGTGCAGTCGATATAGCAGTATCATTAAATTTACTTAGCAAATAAATAGACACGAAAATTAGTAATATCCCATCAAGTTGGACAAATTTCCCGTTTATAAAATTACTAATCCTTTTTGCATCTTTAACTAAATCTAAAAACGGTAATTCAATATAGCGTTCATCTATACACTCATACGCAGCACAATGCTTACATTTATCAGGGTCATTCTTACAAGAATCATCTACTATTATATGATCTTCGGGAACTAATATCTTTGCTTTGTGGAAATTATTTATACCTCCTTTCATTGGTACAGGGAACCACCAATAAAATATTGAATTACCAAGGCTTGGATCTATATCCTCAAGAAAACTACCGAATATTTCATTTATCGGACCTAAATTAGGAAAATCATGTTTACATACCCCAAAACCAAGAGTTGAATATATTTCGGTTCTGATGATCATTGAAATAAAAGCGATACCGGCAAATAAAATTATAGGCTGTAATGCATATGATATTAATTGTCTTAACCAATTCTCAAATAACGAACGAGTTATATTAAACAACATGAAACAAATAAATATCGGTCCCATAATTATAATCATACCGATAGTTATAAGAGCGGTTAGATAGATAATAGTAGCTTTAAATATAAGAAAGAAAATAAAATATAGGGCTATTAAATATAGAATGATATATATAAAACCAAGCCAATCAACAAATAGTAAAGAAAATAATTTAGATAAAGTTTGAGGAGCAATAAGTAACCCCAGCAAACTTTGAGAACCAGGACCGGTAGCTGCAGCTTCATTAATTATTTGCAGTATTTGCTGAACTCCGTCAATAAAAAATACGAATAAATAATCATGAAAAAAAGCCCATGCTTTATCCGTACTTAATAATATTGAGACTATACTAACTTTTAATATTCTAATTATAAGTTCGACATGAGTAAGGTTTATATTACCTATTAAAAAGGAAAAACCCGTAAACATTATATATAGAGTTAAAATAGCCGAGATGCTCATCCTATAACCCGGCGTATCAATTATTTGTTGATAAGTTTTCTTTATAATCCCATCCTTACCAAATAATACTCCTTTTATCAAATCCGTTAAAAATTGTAGCGGATCGGGTCTAGTATCAGTAACTCCGGACTTGATTACTAATCTATATTGCCCGCTATTATCATCATAAAATTTATCTATAATCTTAAAATAAAGAGGAGATTGAGCATATTTTGACTTATCCTCACCTTTATATTGATAATTTATTCCCCCTGCTGGTAAGAATTGTCCTGTACTACTAATACTATAAAATTTATAGCCTGCACTCGAAGTAAGCTCACCTAAATGCTGAGTTATACCTTGCGGTTTACGCTGTGAGTCCGGTGAAATATTGGGATCGGTATTTTTAGCGGCAATAAGAAAATAAAGCCCGACACCGTCTGTCATTATGCATGGAGGATTACTAATCATTGCGTCATTTTGATTTGCGGGATTAGGAGTACACATATTAAGTCTAGCATTATCCCAAAAAGTACACGGTTGTAGCTTAACGCAAAAAGCAGCCAAAGTAGTTGTGTTATTTTTCTGACCATACCACGGACACCATGCAGATAACTGACCTGAAGTATTTTTATCACCAAGTATATAACTCCACGGTCTTACCATAACGGTTAAAGGATAACCATTTACTTTATAAGCACTATCACGCCATGGTACTACCTGATCACCTTCCTGTCTTGAAGTAATTTCTTCCGGATTATATCTAGAGGAGACATTGAATTTGATAAAACCAAAATCATCAGGGTCAATACAAGTATCGCCGGTACAACCGGAAAGCAGTAATAACGATGATATTAATAATGTAATAAAAATATTTTTGTTCATTTATTTTAAGTTATTTTTATATAGCGTCATTGCAAACGGCCGTAGGGAGCGCGGCAATCTCATGACACAGTACGAAATTCCTGAGATTGCTTCGTCAAATTACTTCGTAATTTTCCTCGCAATGACGGCGAAAATATTTACAATTATTCTTTCCTCTCTCCTTCCTCTTTCTTCGGTACGTCATTACGCTCGGCAAGGAATTTATTGGTATGCTCACCGCCTCCTTTCGGTTTTCTAGCTTTATAATTTTGATCAATTATCTTGTCTTTGAAAACTCTAGCCGGAGCCATTGCAGCCTTTTTAATCGGTTTTGTTACCGAACCTATATCCTGCATAACGGCTCCCACAGGATCAGAACGTTCTTGATAATTTCCTGATATTCGTGCCGGTGTAACATTTGTAAGCATTCCGACTACTATATTTACAAAAGTTACTAAACCATATGACATCAAGCAATATGAATAAAATAATAAAGCCGTAGTAAATAATACTAAGAAAGTATTAGCCTTGTTCGTTAGAATATTCGAGCTACTAATTTCCGGTACATCCGGAACATAAAAAGGTATTCCAGGTAAAAACGGTAATGTAAAAGAGAAATTAATCGGAATACCAAGATTTGTTAAATCAAGACCTATTTTTATTGGTATAAGAGTATCCCAGCAAGCTCTAACTACTACTTTTAAAAGCTGCTCAGATAAAACCTGGTCTATCAATAAAAAGAAGATCAATAGTACAGTTGGCTGCACTACATAGCTAAGCAATGTCGATATCCAATTATCAAATAAACTTTTAGTTTTTTCAAATAACATTAATATTATGAAAAACGGTGCTAATGAAATCATAACAGTTAGCCCTATGAATGCAATAACATAGCCTATTATAACTTCTAAAATAGCTCTAAAATAAGTAATAAGTGAATAAATGGTTATAATAGCGATAAATGCTAAACCATTATGTATTTGTAATAATTCGATAAATAGTAATCCCCATATCCTACCGTTAGTATATTTATCAAATATAGGATCAATAAAACCAAAAATATTAGCTCTAGAGCTTGTAGCACCTACTACGTTAGTTAAAAAGAAATCAATACCGTTAGTAAATGCGCTAAAGAAGTATGTATTAAAGAAGCCCCAACTTTCTTCTCTAATTAAAAAAGCTACTATAGCTATTTTGCATATACGTGTTATTACTTCTACGGCAGTTAATTTTAATGCTCCCGCAACGAACATTAGCCCAAATATAGTAACATAAAGGGTTAATGCAGCTTTAGCTATATTCTTCACTGCAGAATTTTTAACTAACTTAATATAAAAGTTTTGACTAAAAGTTCTAAATTGATCGGTAATAGGTTTAATAGCACCGTTATATATTATATCAGAAAACCAAGTTGTACCGGTATAATTAGCATAATTTACACTAACCACCCCTTGTATATTACTATTAGGGTTTACCACCCTTAACCATAAATATCCATCTTGCGGTGCATCAGCCGCAAAGTTGTAATCTACCGGCGTACCACGAACAGATGGATCAGGTAACGTACTATCAGATGTTATTAAATATTCTAAACTTATATTTTGCTGATCACCCGGACTAATTGAATTTGTCCCATTGCCTATTTCAACAATCATTGAATAACGACCGAAATATAAAAAATTAGCTGACCAATCATTCTTATTTATATAATCTACAAAATTAGCATAATTTGAAAAATTTCGGCTCCAATCACTCATTAAAACTGAATTACTAAACATGTTATTAACTTGCCAATCGCTAGTAAAATCCATAGTACCGCCGCTAGTGGCTTGATAATATATAAAGCTACTTTGAGTGCTGCCTGAATTTACAAAACTCTGATCTCGTTCCTTAATAACCTGCCCACCTACTTTAATTATCATCCCTCTACCTTGATCGTAATAACAAGCAGGGCTAGTATTTATACCGGCATTAGCAGGACAAGGATTAATTAAGCCCATGAAATTTTGTACCGCTCTCGTTATCATAGGTTTGCCGACTAATGCTTCGTTACTATTTATACTTTTATATTTTGTAGCTGAGCCAGTACCGCTACACCCGCTTGGTTTATCAGGATCTCTTGAAGCGTCTATAAGATCGCATACCTCCTTTGCAGATGAGTAAATGATTCTATTGTCAAAATTTCCAAGGTTACTTTGAGTATAAAGTGCAGAAGCAGCAAATATTGAACTATCAAGTTCCTGCGTTAAAATATTATCTAGAGTATTAGGGCTAAAAAAATTATCTTTACCAACTAAACTAATATTTACTACATCGCCGGCCTTAACCTCAATTCTCAAATTACCGTTAGAATAGTTAAAATATTTAACAGAATCAGACATTTTAGTAAATGAAAGTGCATCAAGGTCTTTATCAGGCGGTATAGCCTCAGGTGTTGTACCGTTATTGTCCGTAACAAAACGAGGAAATCCTAAAGCTTCAAATTGTAATTTAGAATAATTATAAGTTTTAATGAAAACTTGCGGCGTACTAAATCTTGGATCAATTCTATATAATACTAGATATTTTCTAGGTTCAGGAGTAATACCTGAAGTAGACCAGTTTATTTTTAACAATTTACCTTTCTCAACAGTATTACCTGTTGATTGCCAAGTTCCGGCTGTAGATAAACTAATACCTATATTACCCTCTTTAAAACTTGTAAATTCAGGCACTTCTAAACAACCGAATAAGCTTTTTAACCCACCAAAACTGGTTGACATCCATGAAAAAGCATCATCAGCTTTAGCTGGCATCGCCATAAACAAAACTAATAAAACTAAACTCTTAAGAATTTTCATAATTTTAAATTGTTATTCGGTCTTGTTGCATGGATCGATTTCCATCGTCATTGCGAACGACTGAAAAGAGCGTGGCAATCTCAGGAATCTTGCCTGAGATTGCTTCGTCGAAACTTACAGTTTCTTCCCGCAATGACGATTTGGTATCCATATAACACACCCCTCTATTTTGGTGTTTCAGGTTTAGGTGGCTCTTCATTTGTCTTTTCGTCCCCTTCTTTTGGCGTATTTTTCCTATTTTTCTCAGCCTGATCGAGCTTCTTATTGCGTTGTTTTAATCGCACTTCCGCTCTGCCGGTAATACCTTGTCTTGTTTTATCATCCATTCCTATTGGACTTAATGCTTTTTGCCCTGCATCATGAGACATTCTACCACCAATTTCAGTAGCCGAAGGTCCGGCAGCACTAGTTAATTTTGCTACCATACGCCCTGAAAATTCGACATAACCATACATACCATAAGCAATAATAACTAGAGCTACGATATTTTGCATATTTACTCCCATCATACCTGACATATAATCCATTCCCCAAGGTGCAAACCAATTAATACAGAAGATAGGTACATTCAGCAATGCAATAGGTAAAATAGTACCGATAAACGGAATTTTTATCGGTAAAGCACATTTCCAACAAACGCTATAACCTAAAACAAAATCTAGATAAATGGTAAATAGCTGGGTTAGCACTATAATACCTGCCATCATAACTACTGGTTCTATCATATAGCGGATGGTAAACCTCACCCAATTATCAAATAAATACCTAGTAAAATCAAATAATATGAAACTAATAAATAAAGGGGCTATACCGATTAATATACAAGTTGCTATAAATGCCATAATATAAACGGCAACAGCTCTAAGTGCCGTAATAATTACTATACCAACTGCAATAAAAGTAATTATAAAATATATAATACCGCTAAGTCCAAGAGAAAGAAGTGAAAGTAATTGAGCGATAAAGGTTTGACTAAACAATATTTTACTCATTACTGCATCTAAAAACATGAAAGGATTAGAAATAGTATTAGTAGAAGTAAACAAACTATATCCACTCATATTAGCAATAATTGTGTCTGAAAAATTGGTAATTGCATCAAAAAGATAGTTATTGAAAAATTCAAAAGTATTACCGTTCATAAGTCCGCTAACTACCCCGATTTTTGCTATTCTAGTTACTAGCTCTTTTTGGTTTATCTTAGCAAAACCAAGCAAGAACATTGCTCCGTAAGCCATCACATACAGAATTAAAATTGCTTTAATATAGGTAAAAAAGTTAGTACAAGATGAATTATCATTAGCTTTATAACATACCATATTTTTAAAAATAGAAGTAGCAGCTCCTTGTACTTTAGTTTTAAATAACTCAAGTAACGGATTCATTACTTTAATAGTAAAACTTTCTACTTTTAAGGATGTTGAGAAATGTACTTTATAGCTACCTTCACTATCTTTATAGTCCCTTAAATTATTATTAGGATTATTTAGAATTTTCATCCATATATAACCCGCCTCATTTGCGTTAAAGTTATATTTACCTTCACTATCAACGTTAATTCCTTGAGGTGAATAGGTTTTACCGCTAATATTCGGGTTTTCCGAAGGCTTTACTATTATGTATTGCACTCGCCCCCGATCATTAAAAGTATCGCTAAAACTATTACCGTTTTCTCTATAACATTTAGTCTGTTTAATATTTAGAACATATCCTCCCGTATTCTTACTAGCATCTTGTGAGGCGGGAGACCAAAGCCTATATTGTAAATAGCTTTTTTCAGTATTGCTATTAAAAGGTATATTATATATAACTTTATATAAATATTTACCGTCTTTATCTTTATAGTCAGCCGGTTGATCTGTATCTGCAACAAATTTAGCAAATTCTAGCTTAGAAGGCAGAGCTTGACTTACAGAGCCCGCATCATTCATTTGATATATTAATCCGGTTGGTCCTTTGCCTCCTTTACCATCCGCCGTATACCAAAAATATTTATAATTTGAAAGCTCCGGTGTTGAAACAGTTCCCCCAATACATTGATCCTTAATCCATATTCCACTGCAACGTCCTTTGATAAAATCTAGATTTTTAGGACTACGATCTCTAACAGCATCAGGACATTGACCATTTGGAAGAGTCTTAGAGTTATTAGAACACTCTAAATTAAAGAGGTCAAAAAATAAATTGTTGATATTATCACTCCACGCTTTTGTAACACTACCATCATCTTTATAAGCTTCTGGCATAGAAGCAGGAATATTAACCCATGCTCCACATGAATCGCATATCCATTCCCCACAACATATTTTTCCAAAGGTACATGGACACCCAAGACCGCACCCCCCCAAAAAACTCGTATCACAGTAATGATGATAATTACATTTCCAATAATTGTCTCTCCATGCACAATCATTAACATATTCACCGTGATAAACAGAATATTTTCCACAAATCGGATCGTAAGAAGTTTTGCCTTGGGAACAATCTTTCGTAACCT
This sequence comes from Rickettsia sp. TH2014, assembly GCF_019249195.1. Lineage (NCBI taxonomy): Bacteria > Pseudomonadati > Pseudomonadota > Alphaproteobacteria > Rickettsiales > Rickettsiaceae > Rickettsia > Rickettsia sp. TH2014. Next base: position 9,222 of record NZ_MXAX01000303.1, read on the forward strand.
TATCATCTTTAAAAACATCTTCAACTGTCGCATCTGTATTGGCAAAATTAGGAGATACAGAAACTAAAACTCTATCATTAGCATATAATTCGGCAATATTACGCCATTCATTATTTTTTGCATCCATTATTAGAGAGAGAGGCGGATTATTTGCATCGGTAATACGAGGAATCGGAATCATATTACCTTTATCGTCTAAATTAGATTTACCAGGTCTTGTACTTTCAGTAAATTGTACATTATCTTTTGGTACATAAGCTAAACACAAACTAACCTGACCGACCACTTGTAAATTCACCGGTTGATTGTTCTCTACTAGCACCTGAGTATTTAACCATTCACCGTAACGATTAGGATCAGGAATAAGCTGAGTCGTGCCGTCGGGCAACATCTTAGAAGTGTTTACATAATTAGCATTAGCATTAAGGGTTATAGTACCGGTTATTGAATCTGAACCTCCTTTACCGTCCGGGGCATATCTCATGTAGCAGCCGCCACCGACTTTTACTGCTCCTATCATACCAAGTGCTGCAAAAATAAAGCAAACTAGCGTTGCTACTATAGCGAGTACTCCTAAAACTTTTAATAAGTTACTCTGCATATTCTATTATTTACCTCCACCCGTCAATAAGGCGTCTTTAGCACTACTACCTCCTTCTGTAGCAAGTGCATCATCTCCTTTCTGTCCTTCTTGGCGATTACCTCCAACATTCGGCTTATCTCCTACCGGCGGCTTACCTTGTGAAGCCATGGCTGCATCCTTAAGGAAAGCTGCTCCTTTCTTTACTAAATCAACGATTTTAGTTGGACTTGCCGTTACTGCATCCATATTAGGACCGTTAGTTAAATCAGAAGCAAATCGCCCTATAGATTTAGAGAAATAATAAAAAATAACCGAAAATACTAATACGCACAAAAGTTCCGCTAAAATAGATACAACATCTCTAACAATTGATTTTATTGGGAAAAGTATCAATAAATGCTCTTCCCAACCTTCACCTGCATAATATTGTAACATTTTATATCCAAAACTTTCCTGACATTTATCTGCTCCGCCGTTAGGAAGCCTTAATTCAAAAGTACTAAATCTAATATCCCCTTTTTCATAATCATATCTAAGAAATTCGCAATTTTTAAATATTGCAGCATCATACATAGTTATTAATAAAGCTATAAAACCTGCTACTACTGCCGGCTGCAATGCACATGAAATACATACTTTTAACCACCCGTCAAAATAAGCTTTTGTACGAGTAAATAGAGCCATAGGAATGAATATAGGAGAAATATATGTCATAACGTAAATAGTAATCATGCAAACTAAATAATGCGTAATAAAATATAAAAGTATAGATAAAAATATTACAGAAAATACTAGACCTGCTGCAAGTATAATAACGTTTCCAGCCATAAAGAATCCAAACATAACGGCAAAAAATCTAAGTGCTCCTGCTTTACTTAAATCTTTCGGTCTGTCTTTTTTGCCGTCAGGATCAAAATTAGGTATAGGTGTATTATTACCGCCGGGACCATTACCGACCGAATTCCCTAAAACTCCATTCTTATCTATATTATAAAGTAAATCCAAGCCAAGATAATAACCTATACGGCAATCAATCGCGTCCCATAAGCCGTAAAATTTATAACCGTCCTTATACTTTGAATTATCAAATTGACATAATCCTCTAGAACCTGCTGCATTAAAGATCATCTGCGCAAAGTCCGGTGCTGCTCCCGTCAAAAGAGGTAATCCATATTTTAACATACCGTTTTCTTTTGTCGGCTGACCGCCGCTAAAATCTAAAGGTCCAAGGCCGATAGAAAAATAAGCAACAAATAAGAACTTTATTACAAAAAGAGCTATTTTTTCAGTACTTGCATATTCTTTATTTAGAGCCATATTAAAAGCAAAAAACATAGTATAAAGAATTAATGCCGCACCTATAATCCTCTTTAAATAACCTTGAAACGTAGAAAAAGCTGCAAGATTAGTTATTCTAGAATTTTGATCTTGAGAGCTACAACCATTTCCGGCAAAAAATATTTTATTAAGCGTTTCGCTCAAACACTGAACTGCAAGACCGGAAAAATTAATTAACGATTGACTATAATTTGCTCCCGTATAGCAACTTTTTCCTATATTACAATTTTCATCATCAGACGGAGTAGGCGGCGGAGTAGCACTTAAAGATTTACATGCTACCGGCATCGGTCCTCTTGACGTAGGCATAACTAAACATAGATCATTATCCCATTTTTTAACCGTTAAAACGATATTCTTTAATATAGGATTTGCTCCAAGATCAGGATTATTATCAGTACTTAAATCACTAATTTTCTTAGAGTCCCCTTCATTTAAATTATATATGGTGCAAGGGCTACTACTACCTTCTATATTTTTAAAACAAAACGTTATACTAGACGCAGCTGAGTTACAATTACCTCTCGGATCTTTCATATCAATATTACGAATTATATAGCCATATGCCGTGTCCGTTTCTAAATACCCATCTGAAGTAGTCGGTAAACTAGAACATGATTCTCCAAAACCGGCAAAGCTAGCTAAGCTTACAGACGCTATACAAACTATAATAAATATCTTTAAGGTTTTAAGAGTTTTCATTAGAACCATTATCTTTTTTTTCTGTTACTACGCCGCTTTTTACTAACTCATCCCATGTTTTTTCAGCATTTGCACGTCGTTCTGATACTTCTTCTCCTTCTTGTTCTCTTACTCTTCCTCCTCCGCTTGCTACTAGTTCATTCCATGCTGTTTCTACTTTTACACGTTTATCCCGAATCTCTGCATTTTCCCGTATTTGCTTTACTCCTGCTGGATTTTCATGTTCCTTTAAGTTAAAACTATAATCAATTACTCCTGAACCCCTACTTGTACTGTCAACTTTTTCTTGCGGTGACGTAGTAGTATTATCTTCTTTTCTGTCGTTTTCTATATTTTTATTTTCTTCTACCTTTGCTTTTTCTGGCTTATTAAGTTCATCAGCTAATTTATCAAATTTATTAGTTACACTATTATCTCTTTCTCTTATTTCAGTTACTACACCGCTATCGACTAATTCATTCCATTTCTTTTCTGCATTCGCACGTCGCTCCGATGTTTCTTCACCTTGCTGATCTCTTATTCTTCCTCCGCCGCTTGCTACTAATTCGTTCCATGCTTTCTCTACTTCTGCACGTTTATCCCGAATCTCTGCATTTTCCCGTATTTGCTTTACTCCTGCTGGATTTTCATGTTCCTTTAAGTTAAAACTATAATCAATTACTCCTGTACCTTTACTTGTGCTGTCAACTTTTTCTTGTGGAGCTGCATTATCAACTTTTTCCTGTGGAGGCGGAGTATTATCAATCTCTTTTTTACTTTCTTGATTATTATCTCTTATAATTTTTCCAACACTTTCAGTTTCAATATTACTTTGCGGTGCAGGTGTAGAAATAGAAGTTCTAATGCTAGCAGGTGGTGGTGAAACAGCTTCTGGAGGAGCAGGAGGAGGAGTAACAACATCTGATCTTGCTTCACTACTTACTGTTTTTGGACTAGAAGTTGCTACAGAAGACGAAGCTGTCGGTGTTGTTACCGTAGGTACCGACGTACCTCCGCTTGCAGCAATATTATCATTTGTTCCTCCGCCTCCGCTTGCAGCAATATTATCACTTACTCCTCCCCCTTGACCAGCTTTTAAATCACCAACTCCTCCTCTACTTGCTATCTGATCGACCCCCTTAGTTGCCGCACCCGCAGCAGCAAGGGCTGCCATACCTGCCTTAAATATTGCTTGTGGTTTTATAGCAACATTATTAAGGGCTACTCCTTCCGTCATATCTGCAGCAAATTCAGCTAGCTGGCTACTAAAATTATACATCAAATACAATGTAAAACATGCCGTAACTAACGCAAGTAAAATATTTTTAATTTTCTCAAAAAGCACTTTTGGAGACATGAAGAACATTCCGGGTTCCAAAACTACTCCCGATAAAAACTGGAATTTAGCAAGAAATTTATCGGTAGGGGTATCCCCCGGTTTACTATCGACGATTTCACTTACACTATCTTTTGCAAAATTAAATGCTGTGGTAATAGGGTTATTTAACATATAACCTAAACTATTTTGACAACTTTCTACGGCATCTTTATCAGGATATTGTGACGTATCATCCCAATCATTATTAATGTAAAATATTAAAACATCCCTCTTAGAAGTAATGCCACCTTGAATTTTGTCTTCTATACTATTGTGAATTAACTTGCTCTTATATTGACATTTACCGTAGAAACCATAATCATATACCGAAAACATCGTAATCATAAAAGTAACGACCACCATAGGCTGTAGCAAGAACGAAATCATCAGCTTAACCCAGCTGTCAAAATAATTTCTTGTATATGTGAATAAAAACATAGGTACAAAAAGAGGAGCTAAAATACCGAGTATTACTATAGATATCATACACATAATCGTTGCATTAACCATAAAGGCAGCAACCGAAATCACAAGTAACGGATAAGAAAGAGCGAGTGACACTAACATCATATTACCGGATATTATCGCCGGAATTAGCAAATAAATATATGGTGGAGCACTAAAACTAAAGAAATCAAAATTTAAAAAATCATGGCTTCGATAAGCATTTTCGACAAGTAACGTAGATAATATATCAAGCCCTAAATAATGAGCTACCCTACAATCTAACGCATCCCATAATGCAATATAAGAAACGGTACCGTCATAAGAAAGATTGTTAAATTTACATAAACCGGACGGAGCAGCATTCATAACCCAACTTGCTAAACCGTTTATACCGTCAAGTAAGAAAGGAAACGCCCACTGAATCATACCGTCTAGTCGGTCATACGGAGAGCCATTACCAGGGGTTATATTAATTCCTATTGAAAAATAAGTTACGAATATCATTTTCAATATAAAATTTATATACTCACTTTTTGGCGGTATTTCACCTGCAAGTAATAGTTTAAAGCCAAAAAACATAACATATAAAGTTAGAAAAGCCGTAACTATTTTATACATTCCTACTTGGAACTGAAATAATGCACTATCTTGCCTTGAAGCCAAATTAACCACTTGTTCTACATTATCAAAACTACAAACATCTTTACTAATTAGTAATCTAGCAATCATTTGCCTCATACATTCTATAAGAGGAGAAGTCATGACTACTGCAGTTTTTGAAGCATTATAAGCTTTTTGATAACATCCGTCGCCTGCTGCACTACAGGAAACTAAAGCTAAAGGATCGGTAGGCGTTTCCTTAGGATCTTCAATAAAATCCTTATCTGCTACATCCATAAAACTATTATACATGGATTTCGGAAACGGTTCTTTCATATATTTACAGCCGACAGGAACGTCTCCTGTGAATCCTTTTGTTGAAACACATATTCTATCTTTATCTTGAATAACTTTCCAATATATTGCAGGGATTCCGAAATCAAATGCAAAACCGTCTTCGCCGGGCTTACCACTATATGACATATGATATTCCTTTTTTTTATTTTCCCATGCTTTCTTTATATCATCCCAAGGGTCGCTCCCTGTGAAGACGGCTTTAGCAATAGCAAGTGCCGATTCAGCAACAGATTTTGCCCGAGATGCCATTAATAGGCCATTATGACATAAAGCAAAGCGTAATTCTGGATTTTTAGGATCAATTCTGTTTTCACGGGTACATTGACCTCCGGGGAAATTTCCAAAATTACTATCGTTAAATAAATCGCTGTCGTTTATTTTAAGCTTTAAAAGCGTATTCATGTATAAAACGGGAGAGACAAGGTTCATTACCGCAAAAGAAAAGAACGGAGCAGCAATACATGTATGAGAAAATTCAGTACGCAGCAAATCCCCTACGCCTTGGGTTTCGCAAGTTAAGCTACTCAAAATATCCACAATGCTATCAAGAGTATCTTTGGCATGGGTTTTAGTAACTAGCCCTAAATTTAGGGCAAAGCTTAATACTAATGTTATAAGTATACTACGAGGAAATAATTTCATGACTAGTTACTTGTTGCCTCGTATGGAATGGTTTTAACGTCATTGCGAGGAAAATTACGTAGTAATTGGCGAAGCAATCTCGTGCCAAAGTCCTGAGATTGCCACGCTCCTTTCAGTCGCTCGCAATGACGATAGCTCAGAACCAATGCTCTACATAATCCATTAAATCTATAATGTTTTAACTGCTTCATAAAATATAGGTAACCACTTATCCGGATCATTGCCGTATTTCTCTCTAATTTGATCGAGCAATATTACAGTCTCAACTCTGCCGGATAAAACACTAATTATATTATTCATACCGTCTAAGTTAACTTTAGCAACTACGGCATCTATTCCTTGTTTTATTAAAAAATAACGTGTAGTAGGGTCGGTAGTTTTAATTAAAATATATTCTCGCTGACTTAACATAAATGCACTACGATAAATATCCGTAGCTTTCAAATTAGGTAAAAAAATCTGCGTAGCTGTTTGTTGAATCAACGTATCACTAATTCTACTTTTTGCGGCATCTTCAACACTCTGCGTAGCAAATATAACAAAAGTATTTAATTTTCTCAACACTTTTAACCAATCTTTGATCTTAGGTGCAAATACCGGATTATCGATTAAAGCCCATGCTTCATCAAGTACTATCATAGTTTTCTGTCCATCTAAAGAGATATTAATGCGATGGAAGATATATAACAATACCGGTGCAAGGCTTACAGGGTCTTTAAGTAATTCAGTCATATCAAAACCGAATACCCTTGCTTTTTGTAAATCAATATTATCTACTTCATTGTCAAATATCTTAGCATGTGAACCTTTACCAACCCACATTGCAATCCTACTCGCCAAACTATTTGGTGTATCAATACCAAGAAATGCTATAACATTACTAAGCCGTCTGTCTTTTTTCTCTAATCTAAAATTACCGCTTACTGCTTGAGATAAGATTTTATTATCTTGTGCAGTTAAACTTTCACCGTTAGAAGTTACAAGTACACGAAGCCACTCCAAAATAAATGTTCTATTCTCACTAGTATCTTCAAGCTGCAAGGGATTAAAATTACATTTTAATCCCGGATCAATTACCGTATAAACTCCGTTTAAAGCACGTATAAATATTTCTGCTCCTCGATCTTTATCAAAAAAGTACATACGAGGTTTGAATTTTTGTGCTTCCGCACATAAGAAATTCATAAGAACTGTTTTACCGGCACCGGTTGGACCGATAATTAGAGTATGTCCAACATCCCTTACATGGAAATTAAAATAAAACGGCGTACCTGAAGTAGTATCAAGTACTGTGACATATTCTCCCCAATGGTTATCTCTAATTTTACCGAGCGGATAATTATGTTGGGAGGCAAAGCTAGCCATATTAAGAGTATTTATAGTGGATTTACGTACTATATAATCCATATTTCCCGGCAACTGTCCCCAATAGCTAGGCTCCATGTTAACTTTTTCTCTAACCGGCTGAATTCCCGAATTAGAAAGCTCAACTGCTGCCATTGATAATATATCTTCCAAAGCTTTAATATTATTCGCGGAACATAAAAGCGATAAATGATGCTCACCGAAACCGATATCACCGCTAGTGGCTATATCAAGGGCCGTATTAATTTCAGCAATTTGCGAAGTAGCTTTATCACCGGATTGTATCATTCTATTTTGCTGTAATTGCATTTTACTGATCGCTACGGTTCTATTAGCAAAGACAAAGCTTTGAGTCATGACAAATTCAAAAGGCATTTGCAGAAATCCGTCAAAAATTCCTGCCGAAGTATTAGGTCCGTATTCAAGTATACTGATCATTCCGGCATATTTTTTGCCAAGCGGACTTCTTGCTTCAATAGTACGAGAATCAAAAAATAAGCGATGGGTCGGTAAATATTCGTCAATAGTACCACGCGGTAATGCTATAGGACCAGGTGAATCGCCGCAATTGATTAAGGATGAAAGGAATTCTAAAATTTCACAATAACTACCTGACTGCGTTTGACGAACTCCGAGTAATCTTGCTCCGTAACTTCTAAATGTATTAACCACTCTAGTTGACATTTCTTGAAGATTTTCTTTCATCTCTTTCATGTCATTTGCCCAAGCAGTTTTATTAGATTTTTGTCTAAGCTTCTTTAGAAAATACTCAACTATAGCAGCACCGCCGGTATCAGGCTTATATAAAATACTAACATATAATTCGTTAAAAAATGACCTAGCACCCGCATGTTTCTTACGCCATTCCGCACCTAAATAAGTAATAAAATCATTAGGAACTTTTACGGTAGGATCATAAGTAAATTCCGTATCGTCAAATATTACTGCTTTACGTCTTCTAATAGTATGGAAATACATAACGATATTTCCCGAAGCCATATTTTTAAGTAAGGCATTTCTGATATTTTTTTTAATGTCTAAATCTTCATCATCAGCAGTTTCAAAAGAAAATCCGTTTATTTTAATAACTTGTAATAAAGAATTATCTTTTGTTAAAATAGTATTACTATCCCAATGACATTTATAAGGAATAAAATGCGAAGTTGGTCTTTCTTGTTTAGACCTTAATTCTTTAGCTGCTCTAGTTCTAAATAACTTCATTACCTCACCTGATTTAACTATTTTGATTTATTTTGTCATTGCGAGAAGAGGCAAAGCCTCGACACGGCAATCTCAGAAATTTTATACTGTCAGCCTACGGCTACTCTCAAGGCATTGTTGCGTAGACCGGTAAAACCTACTGCGTCACCTAGTTCACTTGACCACATGGTCCATAAAAACAATAAAATACTAATAATTTTAGTATTTTTAACTGGATCCTGTGGTCAAGCCACGGGATGACACAGAGGTAAAACTGATCTACGCAACAACGCCTGCTCGCAATGACGGCTTAGCATCCACGCGGGAATGACATAAAACTCAAATACTATACGAATTTGCTCCGTAGTAAAATTTATTAGGACATTGGCTAGTTCTTGACATTTTATTTAAATATAGCTCTATGAATCTCGGTTCTTTAAAACATATAATATAAGCTACCAAATGCAAAGCAGCTGCAATGAATAAAATCATAATGCCGTTATTCCAAATAAATACTATCATCGTCATTATCATATTTAATGCAGCAAACTTAATACTTACTCCAAATATCATCGGCGGTCTAGTTAACCCTACAAATAAAAGATCGGATGCTAATGCTCCTGCCATAAAAAACCTCTATTAATTTATATTAATATCAAACATAGTTGACAATATTGAATTCGGTACTTCACTATTCACAAAATGTACGTAACCGTTATTATTTTCAAGTGCATTAACTGTTATCTTAATTAATTCTTCTTCGATGAAATTATTACTATCATCTAACATCGATTTCAATAAGTTAATATCTCGTATTTTTATATTATACGGAAAATGTCTCTGATACCTGTAATATCTCATATGGCAATATTAAATGTTCTGCACTTAATGCAGAAGCAATTGTTGCTACCGTTAAGTTAACATTTAATAAATGTGTTTTGTCCTGATCATCATTAGCAAATGGTGCTATCACTGGTATAATATTATTATCTTCAAAATTTAATAAAATTTCCGGATTAATCATAATAGGTTCACTTAAAAAAACCAATATTTATAACATCATGATTTACAATTTTTCGGTGAGATAATTTTGACTTTTTTGCTTGCAGTAAATTAGCATCCTTACCTGAAATACCAACTGCATAACAACCTATACTACTTAACTTTGTTACTATAAGCTTGTTAACGTAACTAGATAAAATTTCCATAATAATAGGATTATTTAGAGAACTATAGTCGCTTATTTTACTAATTTTCTGACTAAAATTTTCATCTATTTGTGATATTAAAGATGAACTTCGTAAATCAATATGATCATGTACTATATATATTTTAGCACCGCACATCTCAAGCAATCTAACAGATTCAATAAAAGCCGTAAATAATTTATCGTCAATAATAATAGCAGCAGGTAATTTTAGAACTATTGCTTGATTCTTCAACTCACTACTACACTTTATTATATTCTTAATTATAGCAATGTTATTTAATGAAGAAATACTATCTACCTCTTTACCTTTGAGGTTTGCTGCATTTTGCCAAACTAGCTTTAAGTTCTCTTGCACCTTCTTTACTCCTACTACTTACATACATAACATTACATATGTAGTTTAAAGTTGCAAGAAAATTCTGCGCTTCATCGTTAAGGTTTTTACGATCCGTAACTTTATCGGATTTTGTGAAAATAATTTGAAATTCTCTTTTATTTGCAAGTAATAGCTCTGCTACTTTTTTATCGTTTTCTTTTATACCTCTTCTTGAATCAATCAATAAGTTAACTAACCTTAAATTATAACTATTTCGTAAATAATAGCTAATTAACACTTCCCACTGTTCTTTGACTGATATAGGAACATTAGCAAAACCATAACCGGGAAGGTCAACTATAATAAGTTTATCTGCAAGGTTAAAAAAATTGATTTGCCTAGTACGTCCAGGAGTATTAGAAACTTTAGCAAGATTTTTATTATTACATATCGTATTTATTAGGCTTGATTTGCCGACATTTGACTTACCGACAAAAGCAATTTCCGGTAATGAAAAATTGGGGATTTGATTTATATTCATAGCACCGGCTACAAATTTAGCTTGGTGACGAAAAAGCTTACTGACATCAGATGATTTTGTAGATACTATTTTCTGAGTAGTCATAATTTGCTTTTGTATTTGGTGTAATTAGGTATTGCTCGAGTGAATACCGAGTCGTCATTGCGAGGAAATTAGATAGTAATTGTACGTACGCAATCCAGTAAAAAATTCTGATTTACAGAATTTTTTTTTATTATTTTTCTGGGTTGTCACGCAAGTACTACGACTGCTCGCAAAGAACTGTTGCGTGGATACCGATGTCATTCCTGCGGAAGCAGGAATCCAGAAAATAGTATAAATACAGCAAATTTTTTGAAATTATAAGCTCGATTTATCTCGCTTTATGCTGGATTACCGCCTGCGCGGGAATGACATAAAGAGCATTTACCGGTCCACGCAGTCAATGCTTTCTCGTAAAGACAGGAAAACCAAACCATGCAACAACAATGATTTAGGAATGACATCAGCAGATTTCAATAACATTACAAGTGAGTTGAAAAATATGGTAGCGGGGGCTGGATTTGAACCAACGACCTTCAGGTTATGAGCCTGACGAGCTACCGAGCTGCTCCACCCCGCAATAATTGAGAATTGACGATTTACCTGTGTTATATTGTGATTTAGTCCAATACTATGCGAATATTGCTAGTGTCATTCTTGCATAGATACCGAGTAATCATTGCGAGCATCCGTAGGCTGCACGGCAATCTCATGAAATAATAATAAAATCCTGAGGTTGCGTGTGTACAATTGCTATGCAATTTCCGTAGCTCAAACGACCTTCAGTATCCACAAACAAAGCTTAACTAGCTTCTTTCTTACCACCGAAGGAAAGACCTGAGAATCTTTTATTGAAATCACTAACGTTTTTGTTCGATTGATTTACTACATTTCCGGAATCTTTATTCCATGCCGGATGCTTTCTAAAATCAACATCCATTAAAATTTCACCTGTAGGATGAGTAGACATTGTTTCAAAAACGTCACTTCCTACTTTAATCGAAAGTTTTCTATATTCTGGATGTATACCGTTTTTCATAATGATTTTGCCGTTTTAGTCTGAATTATTTTTTTCTTAATAGCTCTAGCCGTACTTGATAAAACATTATCATTAGCTTTTAGAATATACGCATCAAACCCACCGGCTTTTTCCACTGAACTAATACATCTAGCATTAACTGATAATCTATATCCTTCAGCTGTTATATCGCTTGTAAACTTAACTGACCTTAAATTAGGCCCAAAACGTCTTCTAGTTTTACGCTGGGAATGTGATACATTATTGCCGTATAAAACACCCACACCTGTGAGCTCGCACTTACGTGACATAAGCTAAATACCTTAAAACTTATAAAATATATAAAAAATATAAAGTAATACTCCACTAGTGTCAAGAGCTAATTACGGTCCGTTTAGTGAAGAAATAAAGATAGGTACGATGTATTTATATGTGAAATAGGCACAAGCTAAACCTAACATAGTACCGATAACGATTATACGGAATTTTGCAGGACTAAAAATTAAAATAACTATTCCAAGAATAATTACTATTTTTATTATATCATCTGTCGTATAAGAGCTAGAGTTTATAGCATAAACATTTAGGTTTATACCTAGAAATATTATTATACATAATAAGTTCTTAAACATTTTATACCTCTATAGGACCGGTAGTTAATCCATTTATAAATTGTTTTAAATAAGGATTATCACTATTACGCATTTCATCTTTACTACCGTACCATTTAATTTTTCCTTGATAAATCATAGCGACTTCTTTAGCTATTTTTTCGGCACTAACCATATCATGAGTTATAGTAATCGTAGTTGCCCCTAACTCTTCTTGGATTTTTATAATTAATTCGTTGATAACATTTGCCATTATAGGATCAAGCCCTGTGGTCGGTTCATCAAGAAATAAAATCGACGGTGTACTACAAATAGCCCTAGCGAGGGCTACTCTTTTTTGCATTCCTCCCGATAATTCGGAAGGGTAAAGATCGAGTATTCTAGGGGACAAACCGACGGAATTAAGCTTTGCACCGGCAAGGTCGTTTTTTTCTTTCTTAGATAATTTTTTAGTCTCGAAAGTAATATTATCACGTATATTCAAGGAGTCAAATAATGCTCCACCTTGAAATAAAAAGCCTATACCGTCCATAATCTCAAATTTTTGTTTACTTGAGATATCTTGGATTTCTACATTATCAATAAAAATTTTACCTTTATCAGGTTTAATCAGTCCTACTATATTTTTAATTAGAACCGATTTGCCACTACCGGAACCGCCTAAAATAACTAATGAACTGCCCTTTTTTACATCCAAATCTATTCCGTCTAACACCTTATGATTAGCAAATGATTTATATAATGACCGAATTTTAATTTTAAATTCTTCCTTTGTACTCATATTTATACTTTAAAAAATAATTCGGTTATTGAATAATTGCTGATTAAGATAAGGATAGAAGAATTTACTACTGCCGAGGTAGTAGCTCTTCCCACTCCCTTAGCCCCTTTACCTGAATAATAGCCGCTATAGCAACTTATTATAGAAATAATAAACCCAAAAACTCCCGCTTTAACAAGACCGGAAATTACGTCAATAGGTTCTAAATACTGAAAAGTACTGGTTAAATAAGCCGTGCTATTAAAATCAAGCTTATACACACCAACCAAATAACCGCCCATAACACCAATTATATCACCGATTAAAACAAGACAAGGCATTGTAATAATAGCTGCTATTACTCTTGGAAAAACTAAATATTTAATAGGATCGGTAGATAAAGTATATAAAGCATCTACCTGCTCCGTTACTCTCATTGTCGCTATTTCGGCGGCGATTGATGCCCCGACTCTTCCCGCTACCATTAGTCCGGCTAAGACAGGTCCAAGCTCTCTAGTCAGCGATAATACTACTACCGTTGCAATGGAACTTTCAGCCGAGAAACGAGAAAAGCCTGTATAGCTCTGTAATGCAAGTACCGCACCTGAGAAAAAAGTCGTCATCGCAACAACCGGAAGCGAGTGAAACCCGATAAATAATAATTGTCTGATGATTAAACTCAAATATAAAGGTGGTCTTATGATACTGCTGACGGCAGCAAAGCTAAATAGAGAAAAACTACCTACACTTTGTGCAAACTTTATAGTACGTTTACCGACCGAATTAGCTATATTTAATAACATTTATGTATATTTTTTTGTTTATATGTTATGTGGACACATAATCGTCATTGCGAGAAGAAACTGTAAGTTTCGACGAAGCAATCTCAGGATATTTGACGAGATTGCCATGTCGCCTCGCTCCTCGCAATGACGATTACTTATAAATCCGTTTATACCTACTACCGAGACTAGCCAACACCTCATACCCTATAGTACCTATAATACTTGCTATTTTATCGGGCGTGCAATAATTTCCGATAATTTCCGCTTCCTGCCCTAGAAAAATATCAAGCGGTGGTAGATCGGTAACATCGATATTTATCAAATCCATAGATATTCGCCCTACTATAGGAACGCTACGACCATTAATAAATACTTCGCCTTGATTGCTAAAATTACGACTAAACCCATCGGCATAACCAAGCGGTAACGTTGCAATAACACTATCACGCTCAGTTGTAAAAGTCATATTATAACCGATATGGCTATCTAGTGTCAAATTCTGTAAATGAATTATAGGGGCTTTTAAGGTTACGGGATTTTGTAGACCTCTCGAATAACCTCCTTCTAAAGGTAATTTGTACGTCGATCCGGTACTCGAATCCTCATGTACGTTTATGTACGCTGCGGTTCTGCGTTCCGTGTCTCCTTCAAACTCCTCTTTATAAGATAGGTTATTCGAGAGGTCTATTACAGGATTAAGCCCATATAAGGCAGCACCTGGTCTTGCTAAATCAAAATGATAATCTTGTCCTAAAAATATGCCGCCAGAATTAGCAAGGCTTGCTTTGACGTTTGGGAAATATTGTAAATAAGTTTTAAATCTGCTTAATTGCTCTAGATTATAAGGATTATCTATTTCTTCGGATACAGCTAGATGGCTTATAATATATTGTAAATCTAGCCCTTTTAATAAATCACGATTATTAATTAACTGCTCTATTTCATTATGAGTTAATCCAAGGCGATTAATCCCCGTATTGAAATGTAAATAACAAGGCAATAATCGGTTTTTCAAATTACTAAATTTTTGCCAAATTTCTATTTGTTTTAAGTTATTTAGAACAGGGATTAAATTATATTCTATAAGCTCTAAAGCATCATGTTCAAAAACTCCATTGAGAACTAAAATATTAACATCATTATCTAGTGCTTTGGGCGTTGTTGCATGGATACTAGAGCCGTCATTGCGAGGAGCGAAGCATTGTTGCAATCCAGAAAAATAATTAAAAAAATTCTGACTTACAGAATTTTTTACTGGATTGCTTCGTCGAATTACTGCGTAATTCTTCTCGCAATGACGGCAAGCCGATTCATGCCACGAAGCTAGAGCTTTGCGTAAATTAACTCCCTCCTCGCTTGTGGCCACAAAAAAATGCCTACAATTTTCCTCTATTAAAGCTTTAGAAATTTGCACTGCTCCAAGACCGTAACCGTTAGCTTTAACGGCAGCACCGACTAATGAGGTTTTACAAATATCTTGTAATAAAAGATAATTATTTTTTATTACAGATAGATTTATTTCTAGAGTACATAAACTCATAATATATTTCTTGACTCTTTAACGATAATTGGCATTACCGGTATTATATGAAATTTTGGAGGTAAGTCACCTACTTCTATAGTATCAGTAACAAAAATCTTATCTACCACCGAATTTTCAATTTTAACTTTAGAACCGGCAGCAAGCACAGCATGAGTTATAAAAGCACTAACCGATAAAGCCGAATGTTCTTTTAAAAATCTTGCTTCTTTTATGATTGTTTCGCCACTATCTATAATATCATCAATTAATATGCAATTTTTGCCCTCTGCACTACCTATTATTGATATCATCCCGCAATTATTATTTATATCCTTTCTTTGTTTATATAAGCTGAATCTATATTTAATAAATTACTAATTTTTAACTCGATTGATACTTCCTTTATCAGGCGCAACTATAACGAAATTGCTATAAGTTCTTAAAAACGGGATATATAAATTTATAGGTTCAAGATTAGAAATAGGAATATTAAAAAATTTCTCTATTTTATCGGAATGTAAATCAATAGTAATTACATGGTTTACTTCGAGCTTCTCTAAAAAATCAGCTATTAACTTAGCAGGAATTATATTTTGAGAATTTATATTATCTTGCCTTGCATAACCGAAATAAGGCATTACTAAAATTATTCGATTTGCTACCGCTTTTTTTGCTGCATCTACTAGCAAGAACAGCTCAATTAAGCGATCATTAACGGGCTTTGGTGTGGATTGTACTATGATTACATCTTCATTATGAAACGATTCTTGAATTTCTACTTTTATTTCGGAATCATTGAAATAGGTAATTCTCGGCTCAATATATTTAATATTTAATGCTATAGCTAACGAGATGTGAGTAACTTATTACTACTGCCTGCTAAGATCTTCATGTGAGTGATTTATGTTGTTTGACGCTATTAGCAAACGGACTGTGTTGCGTAGACACCTAATCGTCATGAGCTACGCAGCCGTAGGCTGCACGGCAATCTCATAAAGTAATACTCCTGAGATCGCTTCGTCAAAACTTACAGTTTTTCCTCGCAATGACGATTTGGGAAATGACAGCAACTTTAAGAACGACTTTCTAATTTTTGTATTAGTGCCTCAAAGCCTTGATTTTTTAAAGTATCAGTAAACTCGTCTTGTTGAGCCCCAATAAGACTTACACCTTCCGTAATTATATCAGAAACTTTAAAAACATCTTTTCCGCTCCCTTTCATTTCACGTACAAGATATTCTACTTTAATGGGGTCTTGCTCTTTATTACTAACGATATTCATAGCAACCATAAAATCGGTCGAGCTTAAAGGACGAACTCCTACTATTTTAGGCTGTTCACCTTTATAATCTTTTATTAAATCAGTATAAGATTTAGTAACATATTTAGAGTAAACTTTGATGAATTCCTGAATCTGCCCACCTGATAAAGTTTTTATCCCGTTTCTGCCTAATGTATATTTAGCCATCCAATCAAAATCTAGGTTCTGAGACATTAACTCACGTGCTTTAGCAATTTTTACTTGCTCAGATAGCTTACTATCGTTTAATATACTAGAAGCTTCATTTACTAAATTAGTAACGTAATCATTCAAACCAGCAGGCACTTTCTCGCTAGAATAAGCGGAAAACGTCATAACTAATAAAAATAAACCTGTAATAATTTTTTGCATATAATCCTCGTTAATTTAATTAATTCTTGGGTTTAGGACATTTAAAATTTTCAGGATATTGAACCGATGCTTCACGAGCACGATGTAATGCTGATCTAATAGCCACATAAGGATCGGTAGAATTCTTCATCACATAATCACTAAACGGTAATACAACATATCGATCGTTTATTTTACTAACTGCTATTACTCCTAAGTCAAAATCATTATGAGTGTAGTACATTAATGGATTAAGAGCATAATTAGTAATTACCGAATCCGTCATATCTCTTGCGTTAGTACTACCGATTATCGGCAATACTAAATAAGGACCTGGGGCAACTCCATAATGTGCGAGGGTACTGCCGAAAGTTTGACGTTCAGACGACAAACCTACTTTACCTGCTACGTCAAATAAACCTCCTATGCCAAGCGTCGTGTTAATGAGAAACCGCCAAACGCTTTTCATAGTTTTATCGTAATTTAACTGAAGCCCGTAATTTATCGCTGTAAGCGGTGTATCAACATTACTGACGAAACTATTAACACGTGCTTTTACGTAATCATTCGTGATATTCTTATAACCTATTGCTAAAGGACGCAATATTATATAATCTAGTACAGAATTAAATGCAAACACTTTACGGTTAAATTTTTCGTATGGATCGTAAACTTCCAAGCAACCGTTTTTATTTCTTCCACCATTATAGTTATATATGTCATTATCAACATATTCAAGATCAGCTCTTGCGAATAGTGAGCATAGTATAATAGATAGTATAATTAAAATTCTCATTGATTTATGTTATTTTCTTACAAACAATAATACTATATTTATTGTTTTCCGCTAGTATTATTTCTTCCGCAGTTAATATAGTAAAATTATTTTTTTGTAAAATATTATTTATTTCATTCAAGTTAAACATAAATTCTTTGCGTTTTACTGAGAATTGCGTCTTCGTGGCGTTCGGTAAACAAAGAGCAAAATGCCCTTGTTCACTAAGAGATGAGTATATTAAATTAAAATATTCTATTAAATTGTTAGTAAACGATAATCCGCAAAAGCTAAAAATAACATCAAATTTATTAGAGTTTTGTTTTAAAAATTCATCGATAGTAAAATTATATATTTGATCGTAAATTTTAGTGTTCGGGTAATATGTCTCTTGTAAATCATTCATTAAAGTAGAAATTTCTACACCGGTTAAAGTAAAATTTTCCGGAAAACGTTTTTGTATTTCATAACCTACCAGCCCTATATTACTTCCAAGTTCCAAAATAGAATAATTATCCGGTACATCAGATATCTGCTTGAGTGTATCATTAACAAACCTATACGGGAGATGGATATTTTTATCGTTATTAAAAATAGTAGGATAATATTGTGCAGTTAAATCACGATATTTTCCCCAAATTTCTCCCGGTATTTCAGTAATATCCTTATAATTTTTTAAAAAATTTATAAATATAGCTTTATATTTTTCATTAGTTTTTTCTAAATATTCTATAGCTTGTCCGTAATTATTTTTTAAAAAATAAACCCATCCGATGTGATAATATACTTTAGAATCATTAGAATTAAAAAATTTATCTACTAGTTTAAACCTAAGCAAGGCATCATTTAAATTACCTCTATATAAATGATCAAGTCCAAGCTGATAATTAGTTTCGGCTAAATGAGAGAATTTATATTTACAATCACTTATATAATCTTTAAATTCTAAAATTTTATTCTTAATAAAATGTGGTATATTTATTATAGTTAAGCAATAATGTTTGATTTTGTCTTTTATTTTACTGAGCATAGCTTAATTACTAAATTAATATTACTTACTATAATAAAGCATATCTTGATAAATTTTTAAATAAAATAATTTTATTGCGATTAAAATTGCTGTATTATCGCTTTTGTAGGTCAAAAGGGTTAAAAACCGTCATTGCGAGGAAATTGCATAGCAAATGGCGAAGCAGTCTCAGGATGCTTGACAAGATTGCAACAATGCTTCGCTCCTCGCAATGACGATTTGGTATCCACATAACAATACCTAATGCACTAATACAGACTCAAAATTATGTCAATTATTTCTACGCGACTAAATTCTATAAAGCCGTCGCCGACCCTTGCAGTCGTTAAAAAAACTCTTGAACTTAAAAAAGCGGGAGTTGATATTATCGCACTTGGTGCAGGTGAGCCTGATTTTGATACACCTGATAACATTAAAGAAGCAGCGATTAAAGCGATTAAAGACGGCTTTACTAAATATACTAACGTTGAGGGTATGCCACTTCTAAAGCAGGCGATAAAAGACAAATTCAAACGTGAAAATAATATAGATTACGAACTTGATGAAATAATAGTAAGCACCGGCGGTAAGCAAGTTATATATAATTTGTTTATGGCATCTTTGGACAAAGGAGATGAGGTAATTATTCCGGCACCTTATTGGGTTTCATATCCTGATATGGTTGCACTTAGCACAGGAACGCCTGTTTTTGTAAATTGTGGAATTGAAAATAACTTTAAATTAAGTGCGGAAGCTTTAGAACGTTTAATTAACGATAAAACTAAATGGCTTATTATTAACTCACCTAGTAACCCGACAGGTGCAAGCTATAATTTTGAAGAGCTAGAAAATATTGCTAAAGTTTTAAGAAAATATCCTCATGTGAACGTAATGTCCGATGATATTTACGAGCATATTACTTTTGATGATTTTAAATTTTATACATTAGCCCAAACAGCACCTGATTTAAAAGAGAGAATATTTACCGTAAACGGAGTATCTAAAGCTTATTCTATGACAGGTTGGCGTATAGGCTACGGCGTGGGTTCTAAAGCTTTGATTAAAGCAATGACTATTATTCAGTCGCAAAGTACTTCAAACCCTTGTTCAACAAGTCAAATGGCTGCTATTGAAGCATTAAACGGTCCTCAAGATTATATAAAGCCTAATGCTTTAAATTTTCAAAAAAAGCGTGATCTTGCTTTATCAATTTTGAAAAAAGTAAAATATTTTGAGTGCTATAAGCCGGAAGGAGCGTTTTACTTATTTGTTAAATGCGATAAAATATTTGGGCATAAAACTAAAACAGGAAAAATTATTGCAAATAGTAATGATTTTGCCGAATATTTACTTGAAGAAGCAAAAGTTGCCGTAGTACCCGGTATCGCTTTCGGCTTAGAAGGCTATTTTAGAATCTCTTACGCTACTTCTATGGAAGAGCTAGAAGAGGCTTGTATGAGAATTGAGAGAGCTTGTGATGCTTGAGTATGTCATTCCCGCGTAGGCGGGAATCCATAAAAAATAACCATTAATATTTACATATTCAACAAAATAAACCTATAAAAAACTTGTTTTTTATAGGTTATACTGGATTCCCGCCTACGCGGGAATGACATTAAACCGACCAATAAAAAACAATGCGGAAAGCTTTTAAAGAATTTTTAAAAAATAATAAATACGTACTTAGTGTAATTACTATTTTACTATATTGGTATTTGCGTTTTGTTTATTTTACATCAAAACAGAAATTTATTTTTTACGATAACGGCAATAAGGAAAAATTCTTAAACGAACAAGGGGTAATCTTTGCATTTTGGCATAATATGCTTGCCTTAAGTACGGCTATGTTTATAGGACATAGAAATATCTATG
Source organism: Rickettsia sp. TH2014 (assembly GCF_019249195.1). NCBI lineage: Bacteria > Pseudomonadati > Pseudomonadota > Alphaproteobacteria > Rickettsiales > Rickettsiaceae > Rickettsia > Rickettsia sp. TH2014. The sequence continues at coordinate 29,904 of NZ_MXAX01000303.1, forward strand.
CTTTAATATCACCGCATTTAGACGGGAAAATTTTAAACGATTTAGTAGGAAAATTCGGTTGCAGAGTTATAGTAGGTTCTACTAATAAAAATCCAATTGGAGCTTTACGTAATATTATAGGTAAGTTATCTCAAGGTGCAAATATAATAGTCACGCCGGACGGTCCTAAAGGGCCGGTATATAAAGTAAATAGCGGCATTACCGAAATTGCTTATAGATATAATAAAAAACTTATTCCTATAGTCAGCTCCACTTCTAGATGTTTCAGATTAAAAAGTTGGGATAAATTAATAATACCCCTACCGTTTGGTACCATTAAAATCATAGTTGGCTCACCTTTAGAACTCACAAATGATAAAATACAAAACCATATAAGCCTTGAAAAACAACTAGCAAGCTTAACAGAGAGTTTAAAGAAATGATGTTATTATATTATGCTTTAAGCTTTATATTATTACCTATTTATTTTATCATAATTCTTATACGTTTATTAATAGGTAAGGAAGATATAAGACGCATCCAAGAACGTTTTGCTATAGGTAAGTATCGACAAGACTATTCATTAGACTTCTTACATAACGAAGCTAATAAAGAGAAATTTAAAGGAGATACGAAACGCAGAACCGCAGCGTACACAAGCGTACGTGAGGATTCGAGTACCGGATCGACGTCTAAATTACCTTTAGAAGCAAGTTATGCAAGAAGTCTAATATGGATTCATGCAGCTAGCGTCGGCGAGTCAATGGCAGCTTTAACTTTAATAAGTAATATAAGTAAACGCTATCCTGACATTCGTTTTTTAGTAACTTCTTGGACTAACAGCTCCGCTAAAATATTAACTGCCAAATTACCTAAAATAGCGGTTCATCAATTTTTACCGATAGATAATATTATTTTTACTCGAAAATTTTTAAAAAATTGGCAACCTAATTTAGGTATTTTTATAGAATCGGAATTATGGCCGTGTACTATTAATGAAGGGGCGAGGCAGTGTAAATTACTGCTAGTAAATGCTCGTATTTCCGATAAATCGTTTAAAGCTTGGCTAAAAAGAAAAAGCTTCTTTCAGCTTATCCTTAAAAATTTCAGTAAGATTATCATGCAAAGCGAACGTGACTTACAAAAATTCAATGAACTTGGCATATCAGATGCAATTAATTTAGGCAATATTAAATATGCTAACGAAAAGCTTCCAGTTAATCAAGAAGAGTTATCAAAATTAAGCTCACATTTAGAAAATAGACAAGTGGTGGTATTTGCTAGCACTCACCCTGAAGATGAGGAAGTGATTTTACCCATAATCAAAAACCTAAAAGAGCAGTTTTTAGATTGCTATATTATCCTAATTCCCAGACATCCCGAGCGAGTTAAATCAATTATCGATAATTGTAAGTCACATAATTTATCCGCTACCGCTAAGTCACAAAATGATTTACCTGTTTTAAGCAATGATATTTATATAGTTGATAGATTCGGTGAAATGGGATTGTTTTTTTCTGTAGCTACAATTTCTTTTATCGGCGGTTCTTTTAAACAAGGTGGGCATAATATTTTAGAAGCGGCATATTTCTCTAATTGTATTATATTCGGTCCCGATATGAGTAAAAACACCGATATCGCTAAAGGCGTACTACAAAATGAAGCAGCTATTCAAATCATAAACGGTGAAGATTTACTAACCAAACTAACATATCTACTTAGCCCTAATAATTCTCTAGAACTTAAAGCTTATCGTGAAAAAGCTTTAAAATTTGTTGAAAATAACCAAAAAGTCTTAGATGAATATTTACAGGTAATTACGAAGTTTCTTTGATAGAATTTAACTAAAAAACTCTTATTCCCCTGGGTCGTGCCTCCGTATTGCAGTTTAGA
>NZ_MXAX01000304.1:0-936 GCF_019249195.1 Rickettsia sp. TH2014
TTTTTTGATTTAGATTCATCTCTAATCCTCCATTNNNTATTATCTTAATTTTACTAAATGTAAGATTAAATCTCAACTATTACAGCAGGAATAACATATATTATATCGAACAAGCATTACTATCGTTATCATCATCTTCACGAATAAATTTTTGCTTTACCTTAGAATTGTTATTATACGGCTTACTATTTTTTGCCGGTGGATAATTTACAGGTTCATAATTTGTAACGGGCGGTGCATAATTTTGGTTTACCGTAGCATTTGGACAAGTATATTTTGATATATCACGCTTAGTTTCTCTAAGCATTGCTTTTATCTGATTTAATTCCTCTTGCATCCTTTTTTCTTTATCGCTATCGTCTTTTCTAACCTTTTTATTTGCTCTACTTAAAGTCATATCATCATCGGATTCAGTGAAGCCGGATTCTGCTTTTTGCCTTGCTATATCTCTTTTAATCATCTTAAGATACATATCACGATTTCTCTTTACAGGATCGATTCTTTCTCCTCTTAAAGGATTATCGCTATCATAGTCATCATCATCGTCGTTATCATCATCAAGATTATCTTCTACTATATTCTTTTTAGCCAAAGTAATATATTTATTATTATATACAGGTTTTCTTTTGCCGCCTTTAGCACCTTTACTATCAACCAATCTATTATTTGCGGATCTTTGAAAATAGCTTCTAAAATTATCGGTACAAGCCGAAAGTAAAAACATTCCTAAAAATAATATTATAATTTTTTTTAACATATATTTATATTATTCCAAAACCTTTATTATAACGTAGCTAATAATAGCTAATTTTGCAAGGATAAAGCACCAAAGCTCTATGTGCTTAATTAAATTATTGTTATTCTGAGGTATTTTTGGTCTTGTTGTATGTTTCCCATCACGTCATTGCGAGCGACTGAAAGGAGCGTGGCAATCTC
>NZ_MXAX01000304.1:964-7808 GCF_019249195.1 Rickettsia sp. TH2014
AAAACTTACAGTTTTTCCTCGCAATGACGGAAAAACAGAACCTAAATCACTTCTTCTATTAAATCACTCAATAGCTTATGCCCTTCTTTTCTTCTTTTTAATAAATTTTGTGAAGCATCATATAATATCTGTGGATTACTTATCAAACCGAGTATTTTATCTGCTAATTCCTCGGCAGAAATGCTATTCTGCTCTAAACACCATCCTGCTTTTTTATCTGCAAGCAATTTTGCATTGTAATATTGATGATTATCCGCAGCACTAGGCAGTGGGATAAAAATTGCCGGCAACCCTATATAGGTCAATTCTTCTATAGTAGATGCCCCTGCTCTTGAAATCACTAAATCAGCTTCTTTATATTTTAATGCCATATTATCAAAGAATTTGGCAAATTCATAATTAATGTTTAATTTCGAGTATATATCTTTTATTTTTACTTGATCATCTAATGCTGCTTGCTGGATTATATTTAATTTAAGATTTGGCTGTTTTTGCATTAAAATTTGAATACTTGCAGGTATCAGCTCTGAAAATAGCTTAGCTCCTTGACTACCGCCAAAGATGAATATAGTAAAAAGCTTGTCATTCCCGCGAAAGCGGGAATCCAAGCTTAATTTTTCTAGATTCCTGCTTTCGCAGGAATGACATATATCCCTAATATTCTCCCTAACTACCCCACCGGTAACTACTATTTTACTTTTTGCAAATTCCGCTAAATTTTTTACGTCTTCATAAGAAATAGCTATCTTTTTAGCAAAGCTTGCAAAAAATTTATTAACTTTTCCGAGGTAAGAATTCTGTTCATGAATTATAATCGGTACTCTTAAAAAAAATGCTGCAAACATTGGAGCTATAACAGGATAACCACCAAATCCTATAATAGCTGAAGATTTGGTATTATATAATAATTTAATAGCTTTTAAGATCGCAATTGATAAGTTTGGTAAAAATAAAAAAATATTATCTGAGCGTTTTAAATCTAAGATATGGAAAATTAACCCCATATTCTGATTTATATATTTTTGGCATCTTAAATCAGTAATAAAATGAACTGCATAACCACGCTTGATTAATTCTTCTCCAAGAGCAACAGCCGAAAAAAAATGCCCGCCCGTGCCACCTGCTACTAAAATTATTTTTTTCATATTTCAATATTACGAATTTTGTACGAATTTAAAGGAGTTCGGTGTCTTGTAAAGCCAAGAAGCATACCGGTAGCGATAGCTATTGCAAGCGTTGAAGAACCACCGTAACTAATAAACGGTAATGTCATACCTTTAGTAGGAAGTAAATGCAAGGTCACGCCCATATTAATTATTGCCTGAAGTCCTAATTGTGCAATTATACCGCTAGCAGCGAATTGTACAAATTTATCTGTTTCATTTAATAACTTAATAAGACTTCTTAATACTATAAAAGCAAATATACCTATAACAATAAGGCAAATAATAGCACCAAATTCCTCACCTGCTACGGCAAAAATAAAATCCGTATGCGAATCGGGTAGTACCTGCTTTACTGCTCCCTCCCCTGGACCTCGTCCATATAACCCCCCATGCTCGAAAGCCTTAAGAGACTTACTAACTTGATAATTCTCGCTACTATCGGGATCTAAAAATGAATTAATTCTTTGCGTGACGTGCGGTAACCAAAAATAAGCGATAGTTACTCCTATCATTCCTAAAAAACCGGCTAGAACAATCCAAAATATCGGCATACCCGCAATAAACAGCTGAATACCGAAAACTGCCGTAATCATTACAAGCATTCCAAAATCCGGCTGAATAATTAAGAGAATAGCAACAATAGGATAAAGTATTACACAAATCGTAAAACTTGGAAAATCATCATTAAATTTTAGCGATAATATCCAGCCTGTAACAACCGCAAAAAACGGTTTGATAAATTCCGAAGGTTGAATAGATAGACCTAAAATATCAATCCATCGCACTGCCCCTTTTACTTCATAACCAAAAAATTTAACTGCTATTAATAAAACTATACTAGCAATAAACCCAACTATTGCAAAACGCCTTAACCATTTTTTATTAAGACATGAAAATAATAATATAAGACCTGAAGCGGCAGCTAAATAAAATATTTGTCTAGATGCAAAATAACTTTCTTCAAGCCCTATTCTACTTGCTACTGCCGAACCTGAGGTAGTAACAAGCATTAGACTAAAAGCAAATAAGATAATTAAAGAAATTATTATTTGCCTATCGGTACTCCGCCACCATAATTTTATAAAATTATTAGATATTTCGTTATTCATATTATATGTCCTTTTCGTCATTGCGAGCAGTCGTAGACTGCGTGGCAATCTCATGAAAATAATAACAAACTCCTGAGATTGCTTTGTCAATTATTATATAATTTCCTCGCAATGACGTTTGGATAACTTCATAAACAACTCGCCACGCTCTTCAAAATTTTTAAACTGATCATATGAGCTACAACTAGGTGCTAACAAGATATTTTTCACCTCCGCGTTATCACCTACTGCATCCTTATAAGCAAGATCAAAAGCCTGTTCAAGATTATCACATATTACAAAATATACTATATTCTTAGCAGTATTTGCAAATATTTCTTTAGCTTGACCATAAAAATAAGCTTTCTTAATTTTACTGAAATAAGGCTTTATTTCCTCAATACCGCCCTCTTTAGGGACTCCTCCCGCAAGCCAGTAAATATTATCCAGTGCTTTAATTGATTGCACGGCAGATATGGCATTTGTTGCTTTACTATCATTATAAAAACTTATATTATTTATACTACCGATATATTGCATTCTATGAGGTAAACTTTTAAAACTACTTATAGACTCAAGTATTTTTTTAGACTCTACCCCTATTATTTTGGCTACTGCATAGCTTGCAGCTATATTCTCGCAATTATGAGTTCCTTGCAAATTTTTATTGAACGGTAATTTATAACTTATATCATTATCGTTAATTAGACTTCTTGCATAACTTGCTTCTAAGGGTAATTTGTGCGTCGATCCGGTACTCGATTCCTCACGTATGTCTATATACGCTGCGGTTCTGCGTTCCGTGTCTCCTACGAATTCCTCCTTATTAGCTTCGTTATGCAAGAAGTCTATTGTATCATCAACTATTGATATACCCTTTTTAAGGATTTTAGTAACAGAAAAAGGAATTAGTTTTATACGCTGCTCTTGCTGTAATAGCATAAACATTTCACGACAATAATCATTATCAATATTAATTACTGCATAACTATCTTTATCCATTCGATCAAAAATCTTAGATTTTGCTGCAATATAACCGGTCATGTCTTGATGTCTATCTAGATGGTCGGGAGTGATATTAAGAAGTACTGCTATTTTAGCTGTAAAAGCTTTTACTAGATCTAGCTGAAAAGAAGACAATTCAAGTATATATCCATCCTTACTTGCTTTAGCTTGCAAAGCAGGAACTCCAATATTACCGGCAACCGGATAGTCTAAACCATTACTATTTAAGATATGACTTATTAAAGAAGTAGTAGTACTTTTACCGTTTGTACCGGTTACGGCGATAAAGTTTAAATTTTTTGATTTTTCAAATAATAAATCTATATCGGAAATGATTGGAATATTAAAATTTTTTGCAATACCTACTATCTTATGCGTTAAAGGAATTCCAGGGCTTAAGACAATTTTATCTAAATTTTGCCATCTTGAATCAGATAAAGCAGCAATTGAGTTGTTGGTATATAATTCTTCAAATATATCTCTATTTACTTTTAAATCATCATAAACAATTACGTCACATTTACCTTGCAGCTCTTCATAAACCGATATACCGGTTTTACCAAGCCCAAAAACACCTATTTTTTGTTTTGTATGAGAATTCATGAGTTAATTTGAAAGAACAACGTCATTGCGAGCGACTGAAAGGAGCGCGACAATCTCATGAAACAGTATATAAACTCTCGAGATTGCCACGTCGAGGCTTTGTCTCTCCTCGCAATGACGTTAAAATAACAATTCTTAATCCATATCCTGCATTAAAGCGTGTTCCCCTTCATTAAATTCACCCTGTCCTTTTATATTATTATAGGTCGATTTACTATTTCCGGGATCAGGCAAATAATAATGAGGCGGAACTTCTAGTGCTTTAGCACGCTGTACTTGATACTCATTAGGTCCGGCTGTTGATATACCTACAGTTTCTTTTAACTTTTTACTACAAGCAGAAGTAATTAATAAGACAGTAACTAATAAAAAAATCTTTTTCACTTAATACACCTTTAATTAAAATTATATTTTATAGTTTTTAACTTGGACTAGGAACAATCAATTTTGCAAGCCTCGACTGTGCTCACGTATTATATATACGCTGTGCAGTCTCGCTTTTAAATTAACCGTCCCTAGCCCAAGTTAATTCACTATATCGCCCCCGTTATGAACGGCATTACGAATTTTTTCAGCCATAGCTTCAATTTGAGCATTATCATAATTCCCTTTAGCCTTTTCTTCAATAACTTTTTTAGTACTATAATAATCTTCTATTAAGATAATTACTCCTATTGTAATAAAGCAATCAGCTAAATTAAATACGGGGAAGCTATAATTCTGATAATGAAAATGGATGAAGTCAAAAACTGCTCCTCTAAAAAATCTATCAATTAGATTACCAACAGCTCCGCCGATTACAAAGCTATAACCTGCAAAACTCCTTATTGTTTTTGAACGTATCATCAGATAATATAAATAACAGACAATAAGTGTGTTAGTTATTAAAAAAATAGCATTGCTATATTGATAATATTCACGCATTAAACCAAAACTAATACCGTAATTCCAAGTATAAACCATATTTAAGAAAGAAGTAACCTTAAGCATTAAGCCCGGCTTCCATCTTAAATTATCAATAAACCACCATTTACTTAACTGATCAATAATTACTAATGTTATTATTATACGACTACTACGAGCCAGTGTTATATATAGTTTTTTTAGGAGTAAGAACATAGATGTTTATGAAATATTAAATGTATGGGACTGGTTACGCAAATCGTCATTGTGCGAAGAAACTGCAAGTTTCGACGAAGCAATCTCAGGATTTTGGCACGAGATTGCAACAATGCTTTGCTCCGGCTTTGTTGCATGGCTCATTTATGTCATTCCCGCATAGGCGGGAATCCAGTACTTTAAAGATTTTTAAAAGGCTTTTTTAAAGCTCGATTTATCTCGCTTTACTCTGGATTCCCGCTTTCGCGGGAATGACATCGAGCAGGTTTTTTGGGCCATGCAGCAACGCTCTTCGCTCTCTGCAATGACGATTTCTTTACAAAGAAACCACGACTGCTTTATCATCTTGCAATTCCTTATCAAGCTTAATATTTAAAGTTTTTATTTCTTTTTTAAATTGTTTAAACTTCTCTAAATTTTTTCCGTTTAATTCTACACCCGGTGTTGTTTTAACCGACATAGGATTAACATGTTTGCCGTCAATTTTAACTTCATAATGCAAATGTGGGCCTGTAGCTCTGCCGGTACTTCCGACATATGCTATAACCTGCCCCTGTTTTACTATGCTTCCCACTTTTAAATTTTTTGCAAAATTTGAAGCATGGGCATAAGCAGTAGATAGCGTACCACTATGTTTTACCTGAATAAATTTTCCATAACCCGACTTCCAACCTATCTCTGTTATAACTCCGTTTCCTGCGGAATATATCGGCGTACCGGTTGGAGCTGCAAAATCAACTCCCTTATGAAGTTTAGTATAACCTAGTATTGGATGCTTTCTATTACCGTAATGTGAAGAAACTTTTATAACCTTTAACGGAGTTTTAAGTAAGCTTCTCTTTACGCTCTTACCGTCTTCGGAAAAAAACACCTGATTATTTGCCTTATTATCATACGAATAGCGATATATATTATATTCCTTTCCTGAAAGATTTAATGAAACATAAAGGATTTTACCGTGATGGGAAAATTTACCGTCTTCCGTTACGTATTTTTCCGTTATTACGGTTGCAGTATCGCCGCTTTTTATTTGACGCTGAAAATCGATTTGATAAGCGTAAGCATTAATCAGCTCTATTATACTATTATTCGATAAACCCAGTTTTTTAAGGGCTGACATAAAATTTGATTCAATACTTACTGATGATTTAGCAACTTTCTTAGTTAAAGGTACTATAATTTCTGCAACTTTGAAATTATCACCTTCTCTAATTACTTCAATAGTTTTTAACTTATCGATAATTATAACGATTTTATTTAAGAATGTTACCTCTGAAGTTAAATCTTCATCTTCGTTTTCGGTAATTTTTGTTTCATATTCAAAAGTAATTTGCTGCCCAATTTTAAGAGCAGAAGATAATTTTCCTTCTTTTATTAAACTTACAATTTTTTCTATTTCATTTTTAGGGATATGTTGTTCTATCAAAATTGACTTTATAGTATCGCCTTTTTTTACTACTACTTCTTTAAATGAAATTGTTTCTTCTTCATTACTATCAGGTTGTACTAAAGTTATGGATAAAGTGTCGTTAACATAATTATTAACGGCAAAAGAGACAAAAACAACTAATGCTATAAATAATAATAAGGAGAAAGAGGTGAGAATTTTCCTGAGACGTGCACTAATAAAAGATGATGGTAATATGTCATTAAAATCATAAGATAGTGCGGTATCATTCATTAAAATTGCTCTGAAGATTATTTGAATCAATTTTTCATTACTAATAATAATATGAACTATATATAAACAAATTACAATAGAAAATTATAAAATTTTGTTTTATTTCTGTTTTATTAGTTTTTTATTGTTTGAAATTAAATTTTTTATATAAGTTAATTTGTAATAGTTGAGATTTAATCTTA
>NZ_MXAX01000305.1:0-14858 GCF_019249195.1 Rickettsia sp. TH2014
TTCAGATATAATTTTTATAATGTCTGTAAGTTTAAATCTTGACTTCTACAACTTATAACCGATAAACGTACCACTTTCTTGCTATACCCGCTTGCAAGGAAAGTTTTTTTAGCTGACCCGCTAGCATTTGCGGCCGCTCCTCATAAGTCTAGTTCGTAATTAAGCACGCTTGCAAGTCCAAAATTATTAGAGAATTTCGGCTCATTCGGTGCTTTTGTTTCTTTGCTATTTTTTGTTCGATTTGCTCCGCCTTGTAAATTGATTTGCGGGAATCTATAAGAATTAACAAGATTAAGCTGTGCTTTTGCTGCTAGCACATTACTCATTGCCAGCTCAATATCAGAGTTACCAGTTAAAGATTCTTCGATTAGGTTATTTAACACCGGATCGTTAAACTGTAGCCACCATTTGGAGGGTGTATTATTGTTGTGTTCTAGAGAATAATTATTCCAACTAGTAGGTAATGAGAGACTCGGTATAGTATTATTTTGTTTAGCACTACAATTACATAGGAGGAATATAAAAATTAATGAAATTAGCTTGTTTGTGTGGAATGTTTTATTTGTCATTGCGAAGAAATTGCATAGCAATTGGCGAAGCAATCCAGTAAAAAATTCTGATTTACAGAATTTTTATTATTTTTCTAGATTGCCACGCCACCTTTGGTCGCTCGCAATGACGATTATTTAGTAGATTCATTAAAATAAATTAATATTACTTAATATTAATTATGAATCTTTAAACTGTTATGTCAATATACTCTATTATTTTTTCAACTAACTATTTTTATATTGTATAATAATGTTGCTAATTTTTTAGAAACAACCTTAATATCATAATTTTGTTTGAGGGTAAGGTGAGCGTTTTTAGAAAATTCTTCTGCTTTTAAGGGGTTATCTATTAGATAGGCAATTTTTTCTGCTAAATCTTCCACCGAGTCAGCTTTACAAATAAGCCCGTCTTGTAGATATGTTAGAATTTCTGCAGGTCCTTCAGTATCCGTACTAACTATAGGCACACTTGCTTCCATTGCTTCAAGTACTATGATGCCAAACGGTTCATGAAGAGATGGTAAACAAAAAATATCAATCTGTTTAAAGAATTTATCTCTATTGTTAACCCATCCCGTAAATAATATTTGATCTTGTAAATTAAGTTTATGTACTAAAGCAGTTAAATTATCTCGTTCTTCTCCACTTCCACCTATAACTACTTGAATATTATATTGTTTATCTTTCAAAATCTTTATAGCTTTAATAAAAACATCAACACCTTTCTTAGCTACAAATCTTGCGAGTACTCCGATTACAATAGGTTTTCTATATGTTTTATTTGAAACAACATCTTTAGTAATATTTATCATGTTCGGCAGAATAAATATCCTAGGCTCGGCAAAGTTATTTTTCATCAAGTATTCTTTCATATGATTTGTTAGAGCAATAACAAAATCACATTTACGTAGCCCTTTTAAACTATAATTATGAGCGATACCGATTAATTTTATATTTTGTGATTTAGCAAATTTACTAAAATTTATTGCTCTATTACCGTGTGCTATAATTATATCGGGTTTAATTTTGTAGATTATGTATTTAAGAATAAGAATTGAGATTAAGTCAAAAGGGCTTAAGTTAAGTAGTTTGAAGTTTCTACCGATGTCATTCCTGCTGTAGCTAGAATCCAAAAAAAATAATTTTAATTTAGTGAAAAAATTTATATGCTTTACTGGATTCCCGCCTTCGCGGGAATGACATCGTATGGGGAGTAGAAAGGAATTTATTTTTGCTTTGTAAGAAGTGATATTTATAACCTCAATTTTTTGCATTTCAAGAGCTGCATTATAATCTAAAAATGCTTGTTGAATTCCGCCAAGATCACGACTTAGCATAATATTAAGTATCTTCATTACTTTAACTTTTCGATTTCTTCTTCTGTTAAATCGGTAAATTCCATAATTTCATCTAAATGTCTATTTTTTGCTAACATTTTTTTTGGCCATAGAAATTTTTTGTCTAGCTTCTCCTTCGGCCTCTCCTCTTGCCTCTCCTTTAGCTTCAGCTTCCATAATTTTTTGTTCTTCTACGGCTGAATTATCCATTTCGGTTTTTATCATTTTTTCATAAGTATTTAACCCTTCTTCAGACCAGCTAGCTTGATCCAAAGCATAAAAAGCTTTTTTAATTATTGGGTCTTCACCTATCAAATGCTCCATTTCTTCTAAAGAGCTTTCATGTGCATGTTTAAAGAAATATGCCCATTTTTCTTGAAGACTCTCTAATTGATCTAATTCTTTATTAAATTTCTCAAGCTCTAAAAAAATAAAATAAAAATCTTGTAAGTCGTTCTCGTAAGTCTTGGTATCAAGAAGCCTATGATTTGATCTCCAATCTTTTTTATCGGGAAATAAAATAAAATCGGCAATAGCTAGGAATATTACTCCTCGAAGTTTTGCGTATACTGCCATTTTTTTATGATTCTCATCCTCTTTGAGTCTTTGCCTTGAATAGGCTTTTGCCGCATAAAGTTGATCTCTTTTCTCAAGGCCCGGATGTTTACTTACTTGCATCTCTACGATGAATTGAGTACCGTGTTTATCTTTGCGCAATACATCTACTATAGATTGTCTATAAGCTGCAATATCAGGATCTTGGTTAGTTTTTAAAAAAGTAACTTCGGTAATTACTTCTTTTTCCGCATAACCTAAAATATCATTTAGAAAATGAATAAGTATATCCTTGTTTTTTTTCCGTGTCGAAAATTTTTAAAAATGCGTAGTTATTTTTAGGGTCTAAGAAACGTGAAATTAGCATAATAATCTATATTTTTATATATCATCACTTCATTATAGCAAATTCCAAGAAATTTGCTATAATACAATTTCCTAATATATAAAACATTATGATTAGTAAAATTAATTTTGTAAAAATGCATGGTCTCGGTAATGATTTTGTTGTTGTTAACAAACGAGATTTATTAAGTTCATACGGTTTATCGCAGTTAGCAAAAAATATGGCTGATCGTCATATTGGTATAGGTTGTGATCAGTTTATTATTTATGAAGAGCATGATGATTTTTATGAGATGATTATATATAATATAGATGGCTCTAGTGCTAAATTATGCGGTAATGCTACAAGATGTTTAGCCAAGTTAATTTATCTTGATACGGGAAAGAAAGATATTACTGTAATGGTAGGCAATAAAAAATTGCTATGTAATGTGGAGAATGAAAATAATATTAGCGTTAATGTAGGAAAGGTTAGTTTTAATGAAGCCTGGATGCCAAGCCGTGATAAAATTTGGGAACTCGCAGAGCGTTATATGATTGATTTAAAGGAAACTATTTGTGTTGATATAGGTAATCCGCATTTGGTTATTTTTAGTAAGTTAGAATCTCAAGATCAAAAAATTGTTGGTGAAAAATTACAGGCTAAGGAATTATTCGCAGATGGGGTAAACGTTAATTTTGCTGAAGTAAAAGATAATAAAATCTATTTATCTGTTTGGGAGCGAGGGGCAGGATTAACTCTTGCTTGCGGAAGCGGGGCTTGCGGTAGCTTTGCTGCCGGTTTAAAGCTTGGTTTTATCCATTCACCGAGTATGGTAGTATTTAAGCATGGCAGCCTTACTATGAAAGAAGAAAACGGTAATATAATAATGCAAGGAGCAGCTACGCTTGTAGCACGCGGGGAATATTATTGTGAGCAATAATTTAAGACAAGAAGTAGTAACATTCGGCTGTAGACTTAATATTTACGAAAGTGAGATAATACGAAAAAATTTGGAATTATCGGGTATCGATAATGTGACAATATTCAATACTTGTGCAGTAACTAAAACAGCTGAGAAACAAGCAAGACAAGCTATCCGCAAGGCTAAAAAAAATAAACCTGATTTAAAAATTATCGTTACCGGTTGTAGCGCTCAAACAAGTCCACAAATGTACGGTAATATGCCGGAAGTTGATAAGGTTATAGGTAATGAAGAGAAGTTATTGCCTAACTATTACCAAATTACGGATGAAAAAATAGCAGTTAACGATATAATGTCGGTGAAAGAGACGGCAGGTCATTTAGTAAGTAGCTTTGACGGTAAATCTCGTGCTTTTATTCAGGTACAAAACGGTTGTGATCATTTTTGTACTTTCTGCATTATCCCTTACGGTAGAGGTAAAAGTAGATCAGTACCGATAGGAGCTATAGCAGAGCAGGTAAAACGTTTAGTACTAAACGGCTTTAAAGAAGTAGTTTTTACCGGTGTTGACGTTACGGCTTACGGTTCAGATTTACCCGGAAGTCCAACATTTGCACAAATGATTAAACGAGTTTTAAATTTAGTACCTGAACTAAAAAGGCTTCGTTTATCTTCAATAGATGTTGCAGAAATAGATGATGAACTGTTTGAGCTTATAGCTTATAGTGAGAGGATAATGCCGCATTTTCATATTAGCTTGCAAGCAGGCGATGATATGATATTAAAACGTATGAAAAGACGACATAATAGAGCAAACGTAATAGAGTTTTGTCGAAAGCTACGAGCAATAAGACCGGAAGTATCGTTTGGTGCGGATATTATAGCTGGTTTCCCGACTGAAACTCCTGAAATGTTTGAAAATACCAGGAAACTAATTACAGAAGCGGAGCTGCAATATCTGCATGTTTTTCCTTATTCGGAAAGAGAAGGAACGCCTGCAGCACGTATGCCGCAAGTACCGAAAGCTATAAGGAAAGAAAGAACCGAAATTCTAAGACAAGAGGGGCAGAATCAGCTATCTGAGTTCTTTAAAAAGCATATAGGTCAGAAAGTAGAGTTATTGGTAGAGAATAATAATATCGCCCATACCGAAAATTTTATTCCGGTAAAGCTAGACAAACCTTTAGAAGTAGGGCAGATATTTAAAGCGAAGTTGGTGGGAATAGAGGGGAATAATATGAAGTGTATGTTGATTTAACCACCTCGTCCTTACGAGGAGCCGTAGGCGACGTGGCAATCTCATGAAATAATACTAATTCCTGAGATTGCCGCATCGATCAAAAAACGTCCTCTGTGTCATCCCGTGGCTTGTCCGCGGGATCCAGCATAACGCGAGATAAATCGAGCTTTTTATAGCTGTATTTTTTATTACTGGATCCCGTGGACAAGCCACGGGATGACAGTGTTAACATAAAACAAAAAAAACATCATGGAAAATATAGACGCAATATTAAGGCTTACTGAGGAAAAAATCTTATTAGTACAAAACTTAAAAGAACTACAAGAATATAAAGTAGAATTTTTAGGTAAAAACGGTATAGTGACAGGTGAGCTTAAAAAATTAGGTAGTTTAAATGAACAGGAACGTAAAGAATTTGGCTTAAAAATCAATAAATTAAAAGATAAAATACAGAATATAATAAAAGCAAAAGAAGAAATTTTAGAGGAGCAGGAACTAAATTTAAAACTTGCTGCCGATAAAATTGATTTAACAATCCCAGCAAGGAGATATAAGCAAGGTTCTATTCATCCAATAACACAATGTAGTGAGGAGTTAATACAAGTATTTTCGCAGTTCGGTTTTATTATAGAAAACGGACCGAATATCGAGAATGATTTCCATAATTTTACTGCTCTCAATTTTGAAGATGACCATCCCGCAAGGCAAATGCATGATACTTTTTATTTGAAAGGTCAAGAAAACAATAAACCGCTGTTATTACGTACTCATACCTCAACAGTGCAGATTAGAGCTATGCAAAACGGCAAACCACCTTTTAGGTTTATAGCGCCTGGTAGGACTTATAGATCAGATTCGGATATGACGCATACGCCGATGTTTCACCAAATAGAAGGACTTGTTATTGATAAAAATATCAATATGGGGCATTTACAATATGTTATCACGGAATTTATAAAAAGCTTTTTTGAAAATTCTAATATTGAATTACGTTTTAGACCCAGCTTTTTCCCATTTACCGAACCTTCTGCCGAAGTTGATATTCGGATGAATAAAAACGATAAATGGCTTGAGGTACTCGGTTGTGGGATGGTTCATCCAAACGTGCTTAAAAATGTCGGTATCGATAGTAGCGAGTATCAAGGTTTTGCTTTTGGGCTTGGGGTAGAGCGTTTTGCAATGCTAAAATATAATATCAAAGATTTAAGACAATTTTTTGAAGGAGATATGCGTTGGCTTAAACATTATAATTTTGGGAGCTTTGATATACCGAATTTAGCAGGAGGGCTTACGAAATGAAATTTACGTTATCATGGTTAAAACAATTTTTAGAGACTTCTAGCACAGTTATTGAAATTTCCGAAGCCCTAACAGCTATTGGTCTTGAAGTAGAAGAGGTAATAGATAAAGCGGCAGAGCTACAAAAGTTTGAAGTAGCATATATTACAAATACTAAACCTCACCCGTCAGCCGATAAGTTAAAACTTTGTGATGTTGAGACTAAAAGCGGTATACGACAAATAGTTTGCGGTGCGAGTAATGCAAGAGCAGGTATAAAAGTAGTACTTGCAAATATCGGAATAGAAATACCAAACGGTAAGTTTAAAATTAAGGAATCTATTATTAGAGGTGAAAAAAGCTGCGGTATGCTTTGCTCTGAAGAGGAATTACTGCTAGCTTCAGAGTCTGAAGGGATTATAGAGTTATCTGAAGATGCCGTAGTTGGAGAGAATTTTACTAAATATTACGGTTTAGATGATCCTATATTTGTTATTAACGTTACTCCTAATCGTGGTGATGCACTTGGAGTTTACGGTATTGCGAGAGATTTAGCAGCTAAAGGAATAGGAATACTTAGAGAGCTAGAAATCCCAGAAATAAAAAGTACATTTACTTCTAAAATGAAGCTTAACGTGCAAGACAAAGAAACCTGCCCTTTATTTACTTTTAGAGAAATAAGAAATTTAGAAAATAAACCAAGCCCTGATTGGTTACGGAAATTATTAAAAAATGTCGGGGTAAAAACTATTTCAAGCTTAGTGGATGTAACAAATTATATTTCTTATAGCTTTGGGCAGCCGATGCATTCTTATGATGCGGATAGGATAAAAGGGGGAATTAGTGTAGCACACCATTACGAGGAACGTAGTGACGAAGCAATCTCGTGCAAAAGTCCTGAGATTGCCGCAGCTGCTTTGCAGCCTCGCAATGACGGTTTGGTATCCACGCGGACCATGCCATCTCGCAATGATGTAGCCAAATTCCACGCTCTAAACGGCAAAGAATATTCACTTACCGAAAATGATTTAGCTATAAAAGATGAAAGCGGTATCCAAGGTCTTGCCGGTGTCATTGGCGGGGCTAAGAGTAGTTGTACTGATAGTACGACTAATATAATACTGGAAGCTGCATGTTTTAATGCTAAAATGGTTGCAGCGAGCGGGCGAAGATTTCAAATTGATACGGATGCTAGATATCGTAATGAGCGTAATATCGATAGAAATTTTACGGAAAAAGCTTTAGACATAGCGACTAATCTTATTTTGTCAGTATGCGGAAATGGTGAAGTATCGGAAGTAGTGAAATGCGGTGAGAAAGAGCCTCAAAAAAAACCTTTAGATTTTTCAGCATACTATTTAGAAAAAATTACGGGAATTAAATTAAGTATCAAAGAGATAGAAGATATATTAAATAGACTTGGATTTGTTACGGATGTTAAAGGTGAGATTATAAAGGTAATAGCTCCCTCTTGGCGTCATGATATAACTATTTTAGAAGATATAGCTGAAGAAATCGCTCGTATTTACGGCTATGATAAAATAGAGAGTATAAAACTACCCGAACTAGACCAAGATAATAATAAGCTAAGAGAGCATAAAAGAATATCTAGTTTTAAAAGGATATTAGCAAGCAAAGGCTATGATGAGGTAGTAACTAACTCTTTTATGAGTAGTGAAGATGCAAAGTTGTTTGCTGAATTAAAAGAAGAGTTATTTTTGCTTAATCCTATTAGCATAGGAGACAATTATATGCGTCCTACTATACTGCCAAATTTGTTAAGTATAGTAAGTAAAAATCTAGCACGCTCTATAAAAGATATGGCTTTTTTTGAAGTTGGACCGAGCTTTATAGATTTAAATACGGAAGCAACTTATTTAACGGCAATTATAAGCGGTTCATATAATAATAAAAATCCTCATTCGCTTGGACGAGGCTATGATATTTTTGATCTTAAAGGCGATTTAGAGCTGGTAGTGGATTATGCAGGACTATCTATAGATAAATGTATAGCAACAAATGAGACAGCATTGCCACAATATTATCATCCAACTAGAGCAGTAAATATAGGGCTTGGTAAAAATTTATTAGGTCATTTTGGGCAGATACACCCTAAAATCTTGAAATATTACGATATTAATCAGGAAATATTTGCATTCGAGCTAAATATTACAAATTTGCCGTTGATAAAAGCTAAATTCGGTAAAAGAGACGAATTTGCGGCATCGGATTTCCAAGCTAATTTTAGAGATTACGCATTCATTGTTGATCAAGATCATAGAGTCGGTGAAATAATATCATATATAAATAATTTTAATAAAAAGCTTGTCAAATCAGTTATATTATTTGATATTTATAGCGGTGATAAATTACCTGTAGGTAAAAAATCTATAGCGGTTAAAATAGAGCTACAAGCAGATGATCGTACTTTAACTGAAGCTGACTTAAATTTATTTAGCCAAGATTTAATTGCAGCTATTGAACAAAAATTTCAAGGAACATTAAGAGAATAACAATATGTTAAAATTAATAGTTGAAACAAAAACGTTAGTTCAGTCCCTAGGGTTTGCAAGTTCCGTTGTTGAAAAACGTAATGTAATACCTGAATATACAAACATTAAATTATCGGCAAAAGACGGCAATCTAGAGCTTAGTTCTACTAATATGGATTTGTACTTAAGTCAAAAAATAGCAGCGCAGGTAGTCAGTGAAGGTGAGCTTACCGTTTCTACGAAAACTCTAAATGATATAGTCCGAAAACTTCCGGATTCCGAGCTTACATTAACAGATCTCGGTACAACGGGACTTGAAATCAAAGGACAAAATTGTAAATTTAATTTATTTACTTTGCCGGTTAGTTCTTTTCCTCCAATGGATAGTATTAATCCTGAAGCAAGCTTTAAAATTTCCTGCACGGATTTTGCTAAAATAATCGAATCGACAAAATTTTCGATTTCTTTAGATGAAACTCGTTATAATTTAAACGGTGTTTATTTACACATAAAAGACAAAGAGTTTTGTTCGGCAAGTACCGATGGGCATAGGCTTTCAATTTCATGGGTAACCTTAGAAAAACAAATAAAGAATTTTGGAGTTATATTACCACAAAAAAGCGCAGAGGAAATTTTAAAAATAGTTAAAGATCCTAAAAATATAAATGAAGATATAGAAATTTTATTAAGTAGCAATAAGATCAAATTTATATGTAACGAAAATACTATTATGCTATCAAAGCTTATAGACGGTACTTTCCCTGATTATAGTGCTTTTATTCCGGAAAGCAACAGTTCAAAATTAGTAATTAATCGAAAAATATTTGTAGATAGTATAGAAAGGATAGCGATAATAACCGTTGAAAAATTTAGAGCGGTAAAATTATCTTTATCTCGTGAAACCTTAGAGATTAGTGCCATCGGTGAAGCAAGAGGTAACGCAAAAGAGGTTATTAATTCTTCACAAGATAAGGAAAGTTTTTATGAATATAATAGTGATGAGTCTTTAGCTATAGGCTTTAATCCGCAATATTTGGAAGATGTCTTAAAAGTCGTGAAGTCGGATTTAGTAGAACTATATTTTTCAGATGTTTCAGCACCGGTACTTATTAAATTTCCTGAGAATCCTAAAGATATTTTTGTCGTCATGCCTGTTAAGGTGTAAGTTTTATGAAAACCGGAATATATAAGCATTGCAAAGGAAAATTATACCAAGTTATAGATACCGCGAAACATACCGAAACTTTGGAAGAATTAGTAGTTTATAAAGCATTATATGACGATTTTCAGCTTTGGGTAAGACCGCTTGAAATGTTTAACGGAAAGGTTTTATTAAATGGAAAAAATATTCCACGTTTTGAATTTATTTCTGAGAAATAATTAAATCTGTACTCTGTCATCCCGTGGCTCGGCCTATAGTACCGGACAATTTTCACTTTATGTCATCCCTGCGAAAGCAGGAGTCCAAAATAAAGCGAGATAAATCGAGCTTTAAAAAAGCTTTATTTGAAAAAAAATTATCTAATAAAAAAAATCTTTGAAATCAAGGTTTTTTAGCATGGATCCCTGCTTTCGCAGGGATGACATAAAGTGAAAATTGTCCGGTACTATAGGCTTGACCACGGGATCCAAAAAGACGCTTAAAGTATTAATAATTTTAGTATTTTTAGCTGGATCTAGCTCACAAGTCGCAGTATGACAACGAAAGATTCCCACTTCTAGCTATGAATGACATAGAGAGGTATAGGAATGACATAAAAGGCGGTGAGAATGACATATAATTAGTTCAAATAATTTTTGACTAATAGCCAAAGCTTCTCTATTATTTCCCTCAAGCACCCTAATTAAATATTGGTTATGAAAAAAATTATCGGATTATTTTTTGTAATTATACTTAGTACAATAAGTACTAGTATCTTAGCGGATGATTATCCAAAAACAGAACGAGAGCAGAAATGGGACGAAGTAGGTTCTATAGCAGGTGAAGAAGGATTAGTTTTTAGACCGGGCAGGGTAAAAAACGAATCTACTAAAGCTGTAGGAGGTTCAGTTAATAAATATCTTTGGCAAGCAGCATTAGAGACTATAAGTTTTGCTCCTCTTGCATCAGCTGACTCAAACGGCGGTGTGATTATTACGGAATGGTATAGCCCACGCTCTAATTCTAATTTTCGATTTAAAATTAATATATTTATCAAAGACGATGTAATAAGCCCTGATTCAATTGAAGTGAAAGTATTTGAAGAAATGCTTAAAAATAAACAATGGGTACTTAATGAAAACTCCTCAAATCTTGCTATCACGCTTGAAGATAAAATTTTAAGAAAAGCTAGGGATTTGTACATTAACAGTGCTAGGTAATGACTCTGTCATTGCGAAGAGGTATTACCAAACCCGTCATTGCGAGGAGTGAAGCGACGTGGCAATCTCGTGAAGTAGCATAAAACTCCTGAGATTGCCACACCAGCATAAATGCTAGCTCGCAATAACGAGACAACTGATCCATGCAACAAATCCTATGACGACGCAGTATATAAATTATAAAAAAATATGAATCAAATAGATCAAAAATGGCAACAAATTTGGCATGATGAGAAAGCTTTTGAGGTATCAAACGAGAGTAGCAAGCCGAAATATTACGTACTTGAAATGTTGCCTTATCCTTCTGGCAAAATCCATGTAGGTCACGTACGCAACTATTCTATAGGTGATGTTATTGCAAGGTTTATGACTATGCAAGGTTTTAACGTGCTTCATCCGATGGGCTGGGATGCTTTTGGGCTACCTGCCGAAAATGCCGCAATAAACAATAATTCTCATCCGAAAGATTGGACTTATTCTAATATCGAAAATATGAAAAAGCAGCTAAAATCCATGGGCTTTTCTTATGATTGGACTAGAGAGATAAATAGCTGTGATCCAGAGTATTATAAACATGAGCAGAAATTCTTTTTAGAGCTTTATGAGAGAAATCTTGCTTATCAAAAAGAATCGCTTGTTAACTGGGATCTGGTTGATAATACCGTTCTTGCAAATGAGCAAGTTGTAGACGGGCGTGGTTGGCGTTCAGGTGCAATTGTTGAGAAGCGTTATTTAAAGCAATGGTTCTTAAAAATCACCGATTATGCTGAAGAGTTATTAAATGAAATTCAGAATTTAAAAGAATGGCCTGAAGCCGTTCGCTCTATGCAAGAGAAATGGATAGGTAAATCGATAGGTGCTAACTTTCATTTCAAAATTAAGGATAATGAAGATAATACTATAGAAGCATTCTCAACCAAACCTGAAACTATTTTCGGCGCTGGTTTTATAGGAATTGCCTTTAATCATCCGATAATAGAGAAATTAATTTCCAAGACACCTGAAATATTGAGTTTTATAACTAAATGTTCGCACATTACAGGAAGTAGCGAACTAGAAAAGGCTGAAAAAGAGGGAGTCTTTACCGGTCTTTATGTCATTCATCCTTTCGATTCAAATATAGTTTTACCGGTTATTATTACGAATTTTGTGTTAATGGATTACGGTACTGGTGCTGTTTTCGGTTGTCCTGCTCATGACGAACGTGACCATGAATTAGCTGTTAAAATGAATTTGCCTATTAAGCAGGTAATTGAAACGGATATTGATGTACAAAAGACCGCTTATACGGAAGATGGAATTTTGGTTAACTCAGATTTTCTAAACGGCTTAACTAGTAATGAAGCAAAACAAAAAGTAATCGATGAATTTGAGAAACTAGGCATAGGTAAACGCAGTGTAAATTATCGTCTAAAAGATTGGGGAATTTCTCGTCAACGCTTTTGGGGTTGTCCTATTCCTATGATTCACTGTGAAGCTTGCGGCATAGTTCCCGTACCGTGCAGTAACTTACCCGTTACGTTACCTGATGATGTTAGTTTTGACGGTCACGGTAATCCGCTTGATCATCATCCTAGTTGGAAACATGTTAATTGTCCGAAATGCGATAAGTCGGCTATTCGTGAAACCGATACTTTTGATACATTTTTCGAGTCATCTTGGTATTTTACGAGATATTGCAATAGCAATGCTACAGAGATGACCGATAAAAAAGCTTGTGATTATTGGCTACCGGTGGATAAATATATAGGCGGTATAGAACATGCAGTAATGCATCTATTATATGCGAGGTTTTTCACAAAAGTAATGAACGAACAGAATTACGTAAGCGTTCGTGAGCCTTTTAAAGGGCTATTTACTCAAGGAATGGTGCTGCATGCTACTTATAAAGATGAACATAATAATTGGTTATACCCTGAAGAAGTAGTTAAAAAAGGTAATGAATTTTTTCATAAAGAAAGCAATAATAGAGTAGTGCAGGGACGCATTGAAAAGATGAGTAAGTCTAAAAAGAATCTCATCGATCTTGAGACGATGCAAGAGCAATATGGAGCTGATGCTATTAGGTTTTTTGTACTGTCCGATAGTCCGCCTGAGAAAGATCTAGAATGGTCGGCAAGCGGTATTGAAGGCTGCTCACGTTTTATTAATAAGCTTAAGCATATGTTTGAGGCGATAGCTTCTTTAACAGATGATGTGAATAGTGAGTTTAATAAAGAACTTAATAGATTAGTGCATTTTACCATAAAGCACGTCGCAGACGGTATAAAGCATTTTGCCCTAAATAGAGCAATAGCACGTATGCGTGAGCTTTCTAATGCTATATCTGCTGAGCTTAATAAAGAAGTGGTTGATGTTAAAACCGTAAGATACGGCTTTAATGTTTTAGTTCAGCTGCTAAACCCTTTTATCCCGCATATTACGGAAGAAATTTGGCAAAAGCTTGGGAATAAAGAGCGGTTATATAATTCAGCCTTTCCAGCATTTGATGAATCAATGTTAGAATTAGATACATATGTTATGGCAGTGCAGGTTAATGGCAAACTCCGTGATACTTATGAGTTTAAAACTTCTGCAAGCGAAGATGAAATAAAGCAAATTACCGTCAATTTGCCAAAAGTACAAAAATTCTTAGAAGGGAAAGAGTCGAAGAAGATTATTCTCGTGCCTCGTAAAATTGTGAATATTATAGTTTGATATTTTTTCTGTCTGAGCTACGGAAATTGCATAGCAATTGACGAAGCAATCTCAGGAGCTTGTTATTATTTCATGAGATTGCCGCGTCGCTTCGCTCCTCGCAATGACGATTTGGTATCCACGCAGATAATACCTACGCTCATTCACAATTACGAATGTCAGTAGAGTATGCTTAGTTGCATCACTTTTTAGTGTGCCTCAATCGTCCCCATCGCTCCAATCGCAACCATCCCTGTGTCTCCTCCCATTTGCATATGCTTGAAATAACAGGGTCATTGAACCACAGTTTTGCAATATCAAACGGCTCTTCTTGTTGTTGCTGTGACGGACTCTCGCGGTAATTACAAATATTTGCAACTGATGCTATTATATAATTTACTGCCCACCAACAAAATGCTACAACAACATTAATACTTAAAGCATTTTCATTATTATCAACACTTAAAGCATTTTCGTTTTTTGGTTCTGTGAGGGCTGTAGAATCTGCATCACTTGGAGAAATTAAAGCACTTTCTTCTGCTGATATTACCTCGTCATCTATACCGCTTAGAGTCATAGATAGGATTATTTCTGCATCTAAAGCATTTTCATTATTATCAACATTCAAAGTATTTTTTTCTTTTGATGTTAGTTCTAATGGGGAGTTTACAATATTTGTTTCTGGTTGTGATCTTATTTCTCCAAATATACCGCTTAGAGTCATGGATAGGATTGTGTCCGGATCTAAAGCATATTTTTCTTCTGATGTTATAAAATCTGCATCACCTAAATTATTTTTCCTTAGTTATATCACTAAGATAACCACCCTCTAGACTTAGATTTAGTGCTTCATTTGAATCTAAGAGTGTTGTTATTTTATCAGTCATAAAGATCCCCTATTTTAGTTGTTAATTAGGACTGTTAACAAAATAATTTGAAAGCTATCTTGTTAGTAGTCCTATAAATAGTGTGCCTGATTTTATACCTAGAGTGTAATCCTCCCATTTTTAATCGCAACAGAGAGTAGAGAGTTAAGTTGCGAGAGCTAATTTTTGTATTGGTGTTATACCGCCAATGTAGAAGTCAAGATTTAATCTTACAGACATTATAAAAATTAT
>NZ_MXAX01000306.1:0-19523 GCF_019249195.1 Rickettsia sp. TH2014
CTGTAAGATTAAATCTTGACTTCTACAATTGTAATATTAGCCTATTTATAAGATTTTGTACAATAATATTAATATTTTTATATAAAACCTAAGATTACCCAATCATTTTTTCAGGAACTACTATTTTATCAAATTCTTCTTCGGATAAAAGATTGAGTTTTTTAGCTGCTTCTTTTAAAGTTATTCCGAGCTTATGTGCTTCTTTAGCAATTTTTGCAGCATTATCATAGCCTATATGCGGATTAAGAGCAGTAACAAGCATTAGAGATTTATCACGTAAATCATTAATGCGTGCTATATTGGGTTCTAATCCTTTAACGCAGTGAGTAACAAAGCTATTTACGCTATCGGATAACAGCTCTATAGATTGTAGGATATTGTATATTATTACAGGTTTAAATACGTTAAGTTCAAGATGTCCGTTTGAGCCGGCAATAGTAACCGTAACATGATTTCCCATCACCTGAATGCATACCATTGTTAAAGCTTCGACTTGGGTAGGGTTTACTTTACCTGGCATAATCGAAGAGCCGGGTTCATTCTCAGGTAAATGCAGCTCACCAAGACCGCATCTTGGGCCGGAGCCGAGCAGTCTTATATCATTTGCTATTTTCATTAAGCTAACTGCTATAGTATTAAGAGTGCCTGAAAATTCTACTAGCGCGTCATGGGCAGCTAGACTTTCAAATTTATTAGGAGCCGTTTTAAAAGGTTGTTTAGTAAACTCTGCCACTTTCTCGGCAAATTTTATATCAAAGCCTATTTTTGAGTTAATAGCTGTGCCGACTGCCGTTCCACCTTGAGCAAGTAGATAAACTTTTTTTAGTGCATCTTCTATGCGTTCTAAAGCATACTCTATTTGTGTAATATATCCGGAGAATTCCTGTTTAAGAGTTAAAGGAGTTGCATCCTGCAAGTGGGTACGTCCTATTTTTATGATTTTATCCCAATCTTTTGACTTGTCTTGCAAAGAGGTAAGTAAATTATTCAAAGCCGGTATAAGTTGCTGTTTAGTTGCAAGTATTGTTGCTATATGCATAGCGGTTGGAAAAGAGTCGTTGGATGATTGTCCTTTATTAACATGATCGTTAGGATGTACTGGAGATTTGCCGCCTTTCTTGCTTGTTAATTCTTCATTAGCAATAGAGGCAATAACCTCGTTCATATTCATGTTTGTTTGTGTACCTGAACCTGTTTGCCAAACTACTAAAGGAAAATTATCATCAAATTCACCTGCTAAGATTCTATCCGTGGCTTTATCGATACTTGTAGCTATTTTAGCTTCTAAATCACCAAACTCATAATTAACCTGTGCTGCACATTTTTTTAAAATAGCAAGAGCACGAATTAAAATTTCAGGCATTTTTTGTTTGCCTATTTTAAAATTTTCTAAAGATCTTTGAGTTTGAGCCCCCCAATAAAATTTTTCTTCTATCTGAATTTCTCCAAAAGAATCGCTTTCGGTTCTGTAATTTTTCATAAATTGTTAAATGTTATATAATTGTCTATTTTTTTCATAAAATGATCACTTACTACATTCAAATCTAATTGCTGGGCTAATTTAGCAAAGCTATAATATAATTTGTCTGTTAAAGAAGCTTTTTTTAGATTCTTAGCAATAAATATTAATGTGCTTTCTATCATAAGATTACGATTAAAACTATAAAATTTTTGCCAATGCTCGTTATATTTAGGTTCAGAAGATTCTATATAATCGGAATATATAGGTTTAGTAATTACTGCTTTACCTTGATATATATCAAATATAGTATCATTAATTAATCTTTCATTCTTGAGGTTATTGATCACTTTATCAAAAAAATTATTTAATATATCCGTTGTTATCTCTTCTTCTGTAAGTTCATTTATAAATATGTTTAATTGTTTTTCAAAACTCTCGATAATTTGTTCATTTGGTCTCCTTTTCATGACTTTTCTCTCAAATTAATTGATATAATAAAAGTTTATGACTTTAATTTTAGTAGACTAAATATTTATATCGAAGTAAATAAAAAACAATATTTGATTTATTAAAAATATTATTTATGTAATGAATGAAAAATTATAGAAGCGGCATTTGATACATTAAGACTTTCTACTCTCTTAGAAATAGGGATTTTGGCTAGATAATCACATGTTTCTTCGACTAATCTTCGCATGCCTTTATCTTCTGAGCCAAATACTAATGCCATTTTGTCGGAAATTAATTTATCGGTAAAGTAGTCATTTGCAGAGCCTGTCAGACCTATAATCCAAAAGCCGTGTTTTTTAAGATAATTCATACATGAGCGTAAGTTAGTAACTTTAATTATATGTATTAATTCTAAAGTACCGCAAGCCGCTTTAGCAATGCTGCCGCTTTCATTCGGAGAATTATCTTGAGGTAATATTATAGCATTTATATCAAAAGCAGCGGCACTACGAATAATTGCTCCAATATTTTGTGTGTCTGTTATTTGATCAAGAATCGCAATTTTACATTTTGGGTTTTTTATATCTACGTCCTCTAGATTGTAAGAAAAAATTGGTCTAACTTTTGCAGCTATTCCTTGATGTGTTTGGTTTTCCAGTAATTTAGATAAAATATCGTTATTAACAATTTCATAAGATCTAGTACCTATTAATTTTTTGTTTGTATCAAAAATTTCCCTAGTGCATAAAATATTGTCAATTTGACGTTTTGGATTATTTAGAGCAGAAAATACAGGATGTTTCCCATACATATAATAACAATTTTTAGAATCAAGTTTTTTATTTTGCATCTTATTGAAAACCGTCAGTAATTTGTTCTTGACAGAAACTACTATTTATTATAGAAAGTTACAACTAAATAAATGTGCAAGCTGCTATTTGTTTATTTGATGATTCGGCAATAAGTTTTATTAAGTCCTAATACTAATTATATATTGTATTTTACAGTGAATTAGTCTATTTAATACAGTAAAGTTCTTTAGGAGGGGTGGCCGAGTGGTCAATGGCAGCAGACTGTAAATCTGCCCGCGTAAGCGTTCGAAGGTTCGAATCCTTCTCCCTCCACCACTTAAATGGTTCAGGGAAGCGTATCATTTTATTTTAAAAGATTCATGTATATATGTTTAATTTTATTTAAAAATAAAACATAATTGTGTATATTTATAAATTTAAATAAAATTGATATAGCATTGTTAACAAAATAGCTTTGACATTATTTTATTAACAGTGCCACAATGCGGGTGTAGCTCAATGGTAGAGTTCCAGCCTTCCAAGCTGGCTGTGTGGGTTCAATTCCCATCACCCGCTCCAGAGATAGTGGTAACAAATAAATTTAGCAAAAAATGCACTTATAAAAAATTAACTTGTATTAAACCTAATTGTAGAGAGTAATAACATGGCAAAAGCAAAATTTGAACGAACTAAACCGCACGTTAATATAGGTACGATCGGCCACGTAGATCACGGTAAAACTTCCTTAACGGCAGCAATCACTATAGTACTTGCTAAGACAGGTGGAGCAAAAGCTACAGCGTATGATCAAATTGATGCTGCTCCCGAAGAAAAAGAAAGAGGTATAACTATTTCTACTGCACACGTAGAATATGAGACTAAAAATAGACACTATGCACACGTAGATTGTCCGGGACACGCTGACTATGTAAAGAACATGATAACCGGTGCCGCTCAGATGGACGGTGCAATATTAGTAGTTTCTGCTGCTGATGGTCCTATGCCGCAAACTAGAGAGCATATATTACTAGCAAAACAGGTAGGTGTACCTGCTATGGTAGTATTCTTAAATAAAGTAGATATGGTGGATGATCCTGATCTATTAGAACTAGTAGAGATGGAAGTAAGGGAATTATTATCAAAATACGGTTTCCTGGGTGATGAAATACCTATTATTAAAGGTTCTGCACTTCAAGCTTTAGAAGGAAAGCCTGAAGGTGAAAAAGCTATTAATGAGTTAATGGATGTAGTAGATAGCTATATACCGCAACCTACTAGAGAAACTGACAAACCTTTCTTAATGCCGATAGAAGATGTATTTTCTATTTCAGGAAGAGGTACGGTCGTAACCGGTAGAATAGAATCTGGAATAATTAAGGTAGGTGAGGAAATTGAAATAGTTGGTCTTAAAGATACACAAAAAACTACCTGTACCGGTGTAGAAATGTTTAGAAAATTACTTGATGAAGGACAAGCTGGAGATAACGTCGGTCTGTTACTACGTGGTACAAAGAGAGAAGAAGTGGAAAGAGGACAAGTGCTTGCGAAACCCGGTAGTATAAAGCCACATGATAAGTTTGAAGCTGAAGTATATGTGCTTAGTAAAGAAGAAGGTGGGCGTCATACACCGTTCACTAATGACTATCGTCCGCAGTTCTATTTTAGAACGACAGACGTTACCGGTACAATAAAATTGCCTGCTGATAAGCAGATGGTTATGCCTGGAGATAATGCTACTTTTACAGTGGAATTAATTAAACCGATTGCTATGAAAGAAGGGTTAAAATTCTCTATACGTGAAGGTGGTAGAACAGTAGGTGCCGGCGTAGTAACTAAAATAAATAATTAATTGATTTTATAAATACCTATTATTTTTTAATAATAGGTATTTATATTTTAAGGTGTCTGAAAAACATCTTGCTGTTTAAATATTAGGTTTACTGAATGAAAAATAAAATCAAAATTCGTTTAAAATCATTTGATCACCGTAGTCTTGATCAAGCTACAAAAGAGATAGTTAGTGCTGTTAAAAGAACATTTGCTAACATTAATGGTCCTATTCCTTTACCTAGAAAAATTGAAAGATTTACCGTAAATAGGTCTCCTCATGTACATAAGAAGTCAAGAGAGCAATTTGAAATTAGAAAGCATAAAAGATTATTAGTTATAGACGATCCGAATCCGGCGGTTGTTGATGCTTTAAGTAAAGTTGATTTAGCAGCAGGTGTTGATGTAGTGATTGAATTAGAGAGTGGGGAATAAATGAGAACCGGTATAATTGCTCAAAAAATTGGGATGACTAGTGTTTTTAATGATAAAGGAGAAAGAATTTCTTTGACATTAGTAAAAGTTGATGATTGTCAAGTGGTAGGGCATAAAACTCTAGAAAAACATGGATATAATGCTTTGGTTATAGGTATAAAAGATAAAAAGATATCTAGAGTAACTAAGCCTATGAAACAAGTTTTTGCTAATGCTAAAATATCTCCTAAAACTAAATTAAAAGAATTTAGAATTTCTGAAGAGAATTTTATTGATATAGCAGCAAGTCTAGAAGTAGATCATTTTACGGCAGGACAATTTGTGGATATAACGGCAACTACTATAGGTAAAGGGTTTGCCGGTAGTATGAAAAGACATAATTTTAGAGGTCTTGAAGCTTCTCACGGTGTTTCTATATCCCATCGTTCCCACGGTTCTACAGGACAAAGACAAGATCCAGGAAAGGTTTTCAAAGGCAAAAAAATGGCTGGTCATATGGGATGTAACCAAGTTACTATTCAAAATTTGAAAATATTTGCCGTTGATAAAGAGCGTAAGCTTATTATGATTCAGGGTAGTATACCTGGTCACAAAAATTCGTATCTTTCAGTAAAAGATGCAATAAAAAAGATTTCAATAACTGTATAATAGATATTTAGATATGTTTGTTGAGGTTAAAGATTATTAAATTAACAAAGCACCATGCAATATTATTTATATAAAAGTTTTATATAAAACTGTATAAGGTTAAATAAAGATGAAAACTAAAATATTAAGTCTTGCTAATGAAGAAGTTGGTGAGATTAGCTTAAACGAAGATATATTTGCTGTTGAATTTATCAGAGATGATATAATAAAGCAGGTTATTGATTGGCAGAGAGCTAAAGCAATGTCCGGTAACCATAAAACTAAAACAGTATCAGAAGTATCAGGAACCACAAAAAAACCTTTTAAGCAAAAAGGTACAGGTAATGCAAGACAAGGCTCCCTTAGATCGGTACAGATGCGTGGCGGTGGTGTAGCTCACGGACCTAGAGTACGTAGTCATGCAACAAAATTACCTAAAAAAGTACGAAAACTTGGTTTAATTCATGCTTTATCCGAGAAATTCGCTGAAGGAAAATTATTAGTAATAGATTCTTTAACGCTAGATAAGCCTAACACTTCTGCTCTTGTAAATATATTAAGCAAATTTCAAGGAAAAAGTTTCTTTATAATAGATGGAAATGAAGTAGATACTAATTTTTCTTTAGCTGCAAAAAATATTTATAATACTGTGATTGTTCCACAAATAGGGGCAAATGTTTATGATATAATACGATATGAATATGTCCTATTATCACAAGAAGCAGTGAGCGTTTTAGAAGAGAGGTTAAGATGAGTTCTTATAAATATTACGATTTAATTAGAAAACCTATTATTACAGAAAAAACTACAACCCTTTCGGAACAAAATAAATACGCTTTTTATGTAGATAAATTTGCTGAAAAACTTACCGTTAAAAAGGCTATAGAAGAAATATTTAAAGTAAAAGTAAAAAAAGTGAATATTTTAAACGTTAAAGGTAAGAAGAAAAGATTCAAAGGAATTATAGGGACTCAAATCAATAGAAAGAAAGCTATTGTTACATTAGAAAAAGACCATAATATCGATTTTGCCGGAGGAATTAAATAAATGGCTTTAAAAAACTTTAATCCAATTACTCCTTCTCTTAGAGAGTTAGTTCAAGTTGATAAAACTAGTTTATGGAAAGGCAGACCTTTAAAATCTTTGACCAAAGGTATATCTAAAACCGGTGGACGAAATAATCAAGGTAGAGTCACTTCTTGGCACAGAGGTGGAGGACACAAAAAATTATATCGTATTATTGATTTTAAAAGAAATAAAATAGATATTTCTGCTATTGTTGAAAGAATAGAGTATGACCCTAATAGAACTGCTTTTATTGCTTTGATAAAATATGAAGATGAGGAATATTCTTATATTCTAGCACCGCAAAAATTATCTGTAGGTGATAGAGTAATATCAAGCCAAGATGCTGATATAAAAATAGGAAATTGTTTACCTTTAAAATTCATTCCTATCGGTACTACTTTACATAACGTTGAAATGAAAGTGGGTAAGGGTGGTCAAATTGCAAGGTCTGCAGGCACTTCAGTAGATCTAGTGGGTAAAGATTCAGGGTATGCTCAGATTAAATTAAGATCAGGTGAATTTAGGTTAGTACCTTTAGATTGTAAAGCTACTATAGGTAGTATATCTAACCCGGATCAAAAAAATATTAATTTAGGCAAAGCAGGTAGAAATAGATGGCTCGGTTGGAGACCGCATGTTAGAGGTGTAGCAATGAATCCTGTAGATCACCCTCATGGCGGTGGTGAAGGTAAAACTTCAGGAGGACGCCATCCTGTTACTCCTTGGGGATTCCCAACAAAGGGTAAGAAGACACGTAAAAATAAACGTACTTCAAAATTTATCATAAAGAAAAGAAAATAGATTTTAAATTAATTAGGTATTAGTATGGCGCGTTCAATATGGAAAGGGCCTTTTGTAGACGGTTATTTAATAAAGAAAGTTCAAAAATTAATGGAATCAGGTAAATCTGAAATGATTAAAACTTGGTCTAGAAGATCAACGATTCTGCCTATTTTTGTAGGGTTTACCTTTTCTGTTCATAATGGAAATAAATTTATTCCAGTTTCTGTAAATGAAGAAATGGTTGGAAGAAAATTAGGTGAGTTTGCTCCTACTAGAACATTTCACGGTCATGGAGCAGATAAAAAAGTCAAAAGAAAGTAAAGATTTATATGGTACAGGAAAATAAAAATTTTGCTACGGCAAAAGCTAAATCTATTAGAGTAAGTCCAAGGAAGTTAAATTTAGTTGCAGCTTTTATTAGAAATATGAAAGTATCTGAAGCATTGGTACAATTAACTTTTTCTCCTAAAAGAATTGCAAAAGTTGTAAAAAATTGTTTACAATCTGCTGTTGCAAATGCTGAAAATAATTTAGGTCTAGATATAGATAGATTGGTTATTACTAAGGCGACCGTAGGTAAGGCTTTAGTAATGAAAAGAGTTATGCCAAGAGCAAAAGGAAGAGCAACTAGAATCAATAAGTTTTTTAGTAATCTTTATATAACTGTTACAGAAAAAGAGGATAATTAAAATGGGGCAGAAAGTTTGTGCACATGGTTTTAGAGTTGGACCGACTTTAATTAAAGGTTGGGATTCCATATTATATGCAGAAAAACATTATAAAACTCTTTTTATACAAGATTTAAAAATTAGGGATTTAATAAATAAGGGTTTTAATCAAGCTCAAGTTAGTAGAGTTTTAATTGAACGTCCTTCTAATAAAAGTATTATAATTAATATTAATGCCAAAAAACCAAATATCATTATCGGTAGAAACGGTAGTGAAATTGATAAACTAAAAAAAGCTATCGAGAAAATGACTTCTTTAAAAGAAGTTTATATAAATATCCACGAAGTTAGAAAATTTAATATAAATGCTGCTATAGTAGCTCAAACTATAGCACTACAGCTTGAAAAAAGAGTTTCTTTTAGAAAAGCTATGAAAGCAGCAATTCATGCTTCATTTAAACAAGGTGGACAAGGTATAAGAGTTAGTTGTTCAGGACGACTTGGAGGTGCTGAAATTGCTAGAACCGAGTGGTATATAGAAGGAAGAATGCCGTTACATACTTTAAGAGCTGATATTGATTATTCAACAGCTGAGGCTATAACTACTTATGGAGTTATAGGGGTTAAAGTGTGGATTTACAAAGGTGAATATACAGAAAATAAAAGATATAATTAATTTTAAGTATTAAAATGTTAGCTCCGAAAAAACAAAAATTTAGAAAAGCTCATAAAGGTAGAGTTGCTTCAAAAGCAAAAGCAGGTACAACGCTCGCTTTTGGATCATTTGGTCTAAAATCTATAGACGGTTGGCGTGTTACTGCAAGACAAATAGAAGCAGGAAGAAAAGCTGCTACTAGATGTATGAAAAGGCAAGGAAGATTATGGATTCGTATTTTTCCGGATGTTCCCGTTTCTAAAAAGCCTGCCGAAGTAAGAATGGGTAAAGGTAAAGGTTCTCCTGAATTTTTTGCAGTTAGAGTTTCGCCTGGAAGAATTATGTTTGAAATTGAAGGGGTAGAAGAAAATGTTGCACTTAGAGCTTTGGAGCTTGCAAGTGCAAAATTACCTGTTAGAACAAGGATAGTGAGACGTTATGAATGATTTAAAATTATTAAGAAGTAAGTTATCTACCGAAACAATAGAAGAGCTTTATAAAAACCTTAATCTTTTAAAAAAAGAATTGTTTAATTTAAGATTTCAACAAGCTTTAGGTGAGTTAAAAAATACTAGTAGGTTTTCGTTAGTCAAAAAGTCTATAGCACGTATTAAAACTGAATTAACAAAAAGATCTAATAGTGAGGAATATTAAAATGCCGAAAAGAGTGTTACAAGGCGTGGTTATAAGTTCAAAAGCTGATAAGACGGTTACAGTAAAAGTAGAAAGAAAGTTTAAGCACCCTATTTATAAAAAGTTCGTGAAAGTATCTAAAAAATATGCTGCTCATGATTCAGAAAATAAATATCAAGAAGGAGATAAAGTTAGTATAATTGAAAGTCGTCCTATCTCAAAAACCAAAACATGGTTAGTGGTAAATGGGGAATAAAGTTTTTTAATCTTTGACTTTATAAGGTAGATTGTTTATTTTATCTCTCGTATATAAAAAATTGGAAGTAGTTTATGATTCAAATGCAGAGCATCTTGGAAGTTGCAGATAATTCCGGTGCTAAAAAAGTTATGTGTATTAAAGTTTTAGGTGGCTCTCACCATATGACGGCAAAGCTGGGTGATGTTATAGTTGTATCTGTTAAAGAAGCTATACCCGGCGGTAAGGTTAAAAAGGGTGATGTTTATAAAGGCGTGATTGTTCGTACAAAGACCGGAGTAGTAAGACCTGACGGTAGTACAATAAAATTTGATAAAAACGCATTGGTGCTTTTGAATAAACAAGATGAACCTATCGGTACTAGAGTTTTCGGTCCTGTTACAAGAGAACTTAGAGCGAAAAAATATGTTAGAATAATGTCGCTTGCAGAGGAAGTGTTATAAATGATTAAATTAAAAGTAAAAAAAGGTGATGAAGTTGTTGTTATTACCGGAAAGCACAAAGGAAAAAAAGGTAAAATATTAAAAGTTTTTCCTGAGGACAGTAAAGTAATTGTTTCTGGAGTAAATTTAGTAAAAAAGCATACTAAACCTAATCACATGAGTGAAGGCGGGATAATAACTAAAGAATTACCTATACATATCTCAAATATTGCACACATCGATCCAAAAACTGGTAACCTTACCAAAGTAGCTTTTAAATTCTTAGAAGATGGTTCTAAGGTTAGAGTAGCAAAGAAATCAGGGGAAATTATCGGTAAGGAAGGTAAATAATGTTAAGATTTAAAGAATTATATCAGCAAAAAATTATTGAAAACTTACAAAAAGAATTTTCTTATAAAAATAAGCATGAAATACCGCAAATTAAGAAAATTGTTATAAATATGGGAGTAGGGGAAGCGATAGCTGATTCTAAAGTAATTAATAATGCGGTAAATGATCTTACTTTGATTTCCGGTCAGAAGCCGGTTGTAACGTTAGCAAGAAAATCTATTGCAACCTTTAAGTTACGTGAAAGTATGAAAATAGGCTGCAAGGTTACATTACGTAAAGATAGAATGTATGACTTTTTAGAAAGGCTAGTAATTGTTGCGTTACCTCGTGTTAAAGAATTTCGCGGTTTTTCTTATAAAAGTTTTGACGGTAAAGGAAATTTTACTCTTGGATTAAAAGAGCAGATAGTTTTTCCTGAAATTAATTACGATAAAATCGATACAATAAGAGGTATGGATATTACAATCGTTACATCTGCTAAAACAGATAAAGAAAGTAAGTTTTTGTTATCAGGGTTTAATTTACCTTTTTATAATTAATTTTTAGGATATATATAATGGCAAAAGTAAGTTCTATAAAAAAGAACGAAAGTAGGA
The DNA here is from genome assembly GCF_019249195.1 of Rickettsia sp. TH2014. Classification (NCBI taxonomy): domain Bacteria; kingdom Pseudomonadati; phylum Pseudomonadota; class Alphaproteobacteria; order Rickettsiales; family Rickettsiaceae; genus Rickettsia; species Rickettsia sp. TH2014. The sequence continues at coordinate 11,025 of NZ_MXAX01000306.1, forward strand.
AAAAAAAATCACAAACTTTACATAATAAACGTTCAGCACTAAAAAGTAAAATTTATGATAAAAATATTTCATTAGAAGAGCGTTTTGCTTTGGTAATGTCACTTGCACAATTACCTAGAAATTCATCATCTACTAGAATAAGAAATAGATGTGAGCTTACAGGTAGACCAAGAGGTGTTACAAGAAAATTCGGTATATCTAGGAATAAGCTTAGGGAATTAATAGGTAGAGGCTTAGTTCCCGGTGTAGTTAAGTCAAGTTGGTAAAAGTCGATAGGTAAATAATATGTCAATGACGGATAATGTAGCAGATATGTTAACTAGAATTAGAAATGCTTATAAAAGCAAATTGATAAATGTTTCTTTTCCTAGTTCTAAAATTAAAACTTCAATTTTAGATGTTTTGCAAAAAGAGGGTTATATAAAAGATTACGTAACTACTCAAAAAAATAATATTAGTTATACTGAGGTAGCTTTAAAATACTCCGTAAACGGTGATGCTTCTATATGTGAAATTCATAGAGTGTCAAAGCCTGGAAAAAGAGTATATTCTGCTATTAAAGATTTGAAAGGATATTATAATAATATGGGTATATATATTCTTTCTACTCCTTACGGTGTTATGTCTGATAGAGAAGCTCATATCAAAAATGTCGGCGGCGAAGTAATTTGTAAAGTATTTTAAGGTAAAAAAATGTCACGTGTTGGAAAATTGCCGATTACTATACCTGAAGGTGTAAAAGTTGGTTTAAATGATTTAGAAGTAAAAATATCCGGACCTAAAGGCGAATTATCAAAAACTTTTAAAGGTAATATAGCAATTTCATTGGCAGAAAATCAGCTTTTAGTAAAACCTTTAGCCGCAAATAAAAATGCACGTGCTATGTGGGGTACTGCAAGAAGCATAATATCAAATATGGTTACCGGCGTTAAAGAAGGGCTTAAGCTTAAACTCGAAATTAACGGAGTCGGTTACAGAGCAATGGTAAAAGGTAAATATTTAAATTTAATGCTTGCTAAAAGCCATAATACAAAAATTGAAATACCTTCAGATATTAAAATAGAGGTACCTAAACAAAATATTATTATTCTTGAGGGAACAGATAAAGAAAAATTAGGACAATTTGCCTCAATTATTATAAAACAGAGACCACCTGAGCCTTATAAAGGAAAAGGAATTAAATTTGAAAATCAATTTATACCGCGTAAAGAAGGTAAGAAAAATTAAATTTAAGAGTTAAATATGCGTAGTGCTAAGCTAAAATTTGAAAAAAGAAGAAGTAGAATAAGACATAAAATATCTAAAACATCTAATAGAGTGAGATTGTCGATATTTAAATCAGGTAGACATATATATGCACAAATTATTGATGATGCTAAGGCTATAACGATTGCTTCTGCTTCAACTTTAGATGAGAAAATAAAAAAATTAAAAAAATCTCATTGTAATATTGAAAATGCTATCAAAGTAGGTGAGGCAATAGCAAAAAAAGCTGATTCTGTAGGGATAAAAGAAGTAGTATTTGATAGAGGCGGATATAAGTATCACGGTGTTGTAAAAGCTCTAGCTGATGCAGCTAGAGAGAAAATAAAATTTTAGGTTATAAGGTTGTAGTAATGTCTAAAGTTAAAAAAAATGAAGAGACTTTAAGCGAAGTTTTAGTTGATGTAAATAGAGTCACAAAAGTAGTAAAAGGCGGTAGAAGATTTGCTTTTTCTGCTTATGTAGTTGTCGGTGATAAAACTGGTAGAGTCGGAGCGGGGCACGGAAAAGCTAAAGAAGTAAACGAAGCTCGAGGAAAAGCAAAACAAGCCGCTAAAAAGAGAATGATGAAAGTGCCGTTATATCAAAATAGGACCATTCACCATGACGTTGTCGGTAAAAGCGGAGCTGCTAAAGTGATTTTAAGAAGAGCTAAAGCAGGTACAGGCGTTATAGCCGGAGGGTCTATGAGAGCAATTTTTGATTCTTTAGGCGTTCATGATATTGTTGCTAAATCAATAGGTTCAACGAATGTTTATGCAATGATTTCTGCAACATTTGATGCCTTAAATAAACTTGCATCACCAAAATCTATTGCTATGAGAAGAGATAAAAAAGTAAATGAAATATCTGTAAAATACTCTGATATTCAAGTTAATGAATAATGTTGCGTTAAGTATAGGTGAAGTTATGAATAATAATATAAAAATTACTCAAATTAAAAGTGCTATAGGTCGTAAGTATGATCAAAGATTGACATTAGTTGGGCTTGGTTTAAACAAAATTAATAAGAGCGTTATTCTTGAAAATACTAATTCAATCAAAGGGATGGTCGAAAAAGTAAAGCATTTGTTAAAAATAGAAAATATGTAATTAGAGTTTTTAAATGAAATTAAATGAATTATATAATAATATAGGTGCTAAAAAAAATAAGAAAAGAATAGCACGCGGTATTGGTAGTGGTAAAGGAAAAACCGGTGGTAGAGGAATTAAAGGTCAAAAATCTAGATCTGGCGTTGCAATAAGAGGTTTTGAAGGTGGTCAAACACCTATGATCAAAAGACTACCTAAAAGAGGATTTAATTGCATTTCAACTAAAAAATACAATATAATAAATATTTATAATATTGAAGAAGCATTAGCCGATGGGCGTTTAAGTGCTGCTGATACTATTACAAAAGAAAAATTGGTAGAAGCTGGAGTAGTTAATAATAAAAATAATAAAAAATTAGTGAAATTATTATCTATTTGTAGTGATGATTTTGTTTCTCCCCTATCATTAAAATTAGATGCTTATTCTTCTAAAGCTAAGGATTTAATCGAAAAAGCAGGTGGAAAATTATTATAGTATATGGGGCAGAATTTTTCTAAAAAATCCGGTAATGATTTAGTTAGTCGCATTGTTTTTACTATTCTCATTCTTATAGTATGTAGATTTGGGTCTTTTATACCTATACCCGGCATAGATTCAATTGCTTTAAGTAGTGTGGCTGAAAAGAATCAATCCGGAATACTCGGAATGTTCAACATGCTATCCGGAGGATCGCTAGGTAGAATGTCTATTTTTGCTTTAGCAATTATGCCGTATATTACCGCCTCAATTATTATCCAATTAATGTCAGTTGCATATAAACCTTTAGAAAATTTAAAAAAAGAAGGGGAAGTAGGTAAAAGAAAAGTAAATCAGCTATCGAGATATTTAACGGTTCTGCTTGCTTCTTTTCAGGCTTATGGAGTTGCTATAAGTTTAGAGTCGATTGTAACAAATACAGGTCCTGTAGTAATTTTAGCGGGTCTTTTCTTTAGGGTTACAACCGTAATTACTTTGGTTGTAGGCACTATGCTATTAATGTGGTTAGGAGAACAAATTACACAACGCGGAATAGGTAACGGTACATCCTTAATTATATTTATAGGCATAATTTCAGGAGTACCTAGTGCTATTATTAGTATGTTTGAATTATCAAGAAAAGGAGCATTATCGCCTTTAATAGCGTTAGCTGCTTGTATTGGAGTAGTTGTATTAATAGCTATAATTATATTTTTTGAAAAGGCCCAAAGAAAATTATTGGTGCAGTATCCTAAAAGACAAGTAGGAAATAAAATTTATGGAGGGGAAGCAACGCATATGCCTCTTAAATTAAATACTTCTGGTGTAATACCTCCAATATTTGCTAGTTCAATTTTACTATTTCCTGCTACGCTTGCTAATTTTTCTAATAGTAATTCAGAAACTATGGGCATGCTTACTTATTACTTAGGGCATGGAAAACCCGTATATATTTTATTATATATAGCATTAATTATGTTTTTTAGTTTTTTTTATACTGCAATAGTATTTAATTCTGAAGAAACTGCTAATAATTTAAGAAAATACGGTGCTTATATTCCGGGTAAAAGACCAGGGAAAAATACATCTGATTATTTTGATTATATACTTACAAGGCTTACGGTTATAGGTGGGATATATTTAAGTGTAATATGTGTAATTCCGGAGCTATTAATGAATAAGTATGTAATTTCTCTTTCGTTAGGAGGTACGAGTTTTTTAATTGTAGTGAACGTGGTACTTGATACTATGACTCAGATTCAAACTTACTTATTTAGTAGTAAGTATGAAGGTTTAATGAAGAAAGTAAAATTAAAAAATTAAAAATGAGCTTAAATAGTGATAGTAATTTTTTTAGGTCCTCCAGGAGCCGGAAAGGGAACACAAGGAAAAAAGATAGCTAAAAAAAATGATTTACCACATATAGCAATCGGTGATATATTTAGAACAATTATTAAAACATCAACTAGTGCAGCAGAGTTAATTAATAATTATGTTAAGCAAGGTGAGCTCATCCCTAATGAAATAGTTAATCAAGTAATTAAAAATTTTTTATTATCCTCTGAATACAAAAACGGCTATATATTAGATGGATATCCACGCAATTTAGAGCAAGCAAAATTCTTTGAATTATTTATTAAAGAAAAAATTAAAATAATATATTTTGATGTTTCAGATGAATTATTAATTAAAAGAGTTTTAGGAAGATATAGTTGTAAAAATTGCGATAAAATATATAATAGTTACTTCTTGCAGCCTAAAACTGATAATGTATGCGATGTTTGTGGTTCAAGTACATTTGACTATAGAAAAGACGATAATGAAGAAGTAATAAAAAAAAGAATTGAAGTATATAAAACAGAAACATATCCGTTAATAGATTATTATAAGAATAGTGGTAATTTTTATATAGTTAATGGAAGTAAAAATGAACAAGAAATAGAAATTGATATACAGGAAATACTAAAAATAAATTGACTTTATCAAAGATTTTTATATTATTTTCTAGTTACCAGTAAAATTTTGGAGATTATTTGTGGCAAGAATTGCAAGTGTTAATATTCCCGATAATAAACGCTTAGTTGTGAGTTTAACTTACATTTACGGTCTTGGACTTACTATGGCAGCAGAGATCTGTAATAAAGCAAAAATATCGAAAGATAAAAAAGTTAAAGAACTTACGGATCAAGAGTTAATAAGCTTACGTAATATTATTGAAAGTGAGTATAAAGTTGAGGGTGATTTAAGACGAGAAGTTACGCTTAATATTAAAAAGAAGAAAGATATAAGATGTTATCAAGGGCTTAGACATATACGTAAGTTGCCGGTGAGAGGACAGAACACGCATTCTAATGCTCGAACTAGAAAATGTAAAGCTATTGCGATAGCTGGAAAGAAAAAAGCTGTAAAATAATAGTTTAAGTATAGAGTATAAATAATGAATCAGACGGTTAAAGTTAAGAAAAAGAAAAAAACTATCACTCTGGGTGTTGTGCATATCCGAGCATCATTTAATAATACTATAGTAACATTTACTGATATTCAAGGTAATACTATCTCTTCTGCATCGGCAGGAGGTAATGGGTTTAAAGGGGCAAGAAAAGCAACACCTTATGCAGCTCAAGTAACAATTGATAGAGCATCGGAAAAAGCAAAAGAATATGGTCTAAAAACTATTTCTATTAGGATTGGAGGGCCGGGAGCTCAGCGTGAATCAGCAATGAGAGCTTTATTCGGGCAAAATTTTGTGGTTACATCAATTTTAGATGTATCGTCAATTGCTCATAATGGAGTAAGACCGCCAAAAAGAAGAAGAGTATAAGAGAATCATAGGTATTAAATGTTATCGTTAAGTAAAAATTGGAATACTTTAATAAAGCCGAATAAAGTCGCTTATGAAAATTTTCCGGAAACCAATAATAAAGCTAAAATTGTAGTTGAACCTTTAGAAAGAGGTTTTGGTTTAACACTCGGTAATGCTATGAGAAGAGTATTACTTTCTTCTTTACAAGGAGCAGCTATCACTTCTATAAAGATCCCTGCTATAGAACACGAATTTTCTTCTATACCCGGTGTAAAAGAAGATGTATCGGAAGTGATTTTAAACATTAAAGGTATTGAAGTAAAAATGCATGTTGCGGAAAAACGTATCATGAAATTAAAAGCAACGGGACCTTGTGTTATAACGGCCGGTATGATTGAAACAGGTCATGATGTAGAAATACTGAATCCGGATCATGTAATTTGTAATCTAGCTAAGAACAAACAGCTCGAAATGGAATTAACTTGTAAGGTTGGTAAAGGATATGTACTTAGCACAAATAGCTATGAGGATAATTTACCTATTGGTGAAATAGCTATAGATGCTTTATTTAACCCGGTAAAGAGTGTTACTTATAAAGTAGAAAATACTAGGGTAGGTCAGGTTACCGACTATGATAAATTAATTATGTTTGTAGAAACTAACGGTGATTTATTACCTGAAATGGCTGTAGGTTTAGCTGCACGTATTCTACAAGAGCAATTACAATTATTTATTTCTTTTGAAGAACAGGAAGAAGATAAACAAGTTAAAACTGATGCTTTACCGTTTTCACCTTATTTACTTAAGAGAGTTGATGAATTGGAATTATCGGTTAGATCGGCAAATTGCTTGAAAAATGATAATATAATATATATAGGGGATCTAGTAAAAAGAACGGAATCCGATATGCTAAGAACTCCAAATTTCGGTAGAAAATCTTTAAATGAGATTAAAGAAATATTGGCAAAATTTAATTTAAGATTCGGTATGGATGTACCGGATTGGCCACCGGAAAATATTCAAGAATTATCTAAACGTTATGAAGATTCTTATAATTAAGGACTAATAAAAATGCGACATAAAATTAAAGGTAGAAAATTAAATGTAACAAGTAGTCATAGGCAAGCAATGCTCGCTAATATGGCTGTAGCACTTGTAACCCATGAACAAATTAAAACTACTTTACCCAAAGCTAAGGAATTAAGACCTTACATTGAAACTCTAATTACTAAAGCTAAAAAAGCTGATTTAACGGCAAGAAGAAGCGTTCTACCAAAAATAAAAGATAAAAAAGCAGTAGAAAAGCTTATAAATATTTTAGGTACCAGATATAAAGATAGACCTGGCGGTTATACTAGAATAATAAAAGCCGGATTCCGTTATGGTGATTTAGCACCGATAGCATATATTGAATTTGTAGATAGAGATATTAATGCTAAAGGAAATATACAGCAAGATGCTAATGAAGAAATTAAAAATTAAAATATAAGGGACTTGGTAATGGCTAATCATTCTTCAGCAAAAAAAGCTGCTAGACAAACAGTAAAAAGAACTCTAATCAATAGAAAAAGATCTAGTGCAATAAAAACTTTTATAAAGAAAGTTGTACATGAAATTAGTCTTGGTAATAAAGAAAATGCTAACTTAGCTTTATCTGTTGCTCAGTCTAAGATAATGCAAGGTGTGAAAAAAAATATAATTAAATTAAATACAGCCTCAAGAAAAATCAGCAGGTTGTCAAAACAAATAAAAAGTTTGAACGAAAGTAAATAACACTTTATAGATAATCTAAAAGCAAGAGCTAATAAAATTTTGCTAAATTAATTATATATACTTCTTATTAATTATAAATAATGTTATTTTACTAATTAATAAAAAATATGGGCGATTAGCTCAGCTGGTAGAGTATCTCGTTTACACCGAGAGTGTCGGCGGTTCGAGTCCGTCATCGCCCACCAACCGAAAGTTTTTAGTATTTCAACGAAAACATCAAGCAATCCACGAGCCTTAAACTCAAGCTTTTCAGTCTTAAATGTTACAATAGTTAAATCTATCAAGAAAAACAGTATCTTTATGAAATGGCATTTCTAACTAAGTATATATTAGTTAATAGTTTAATACCACTACAAGAAAATTACGGAGTAATTGCTAAGACAATCCAGTTAAAAACACTAAAATTATTAGTATTTTTTATTGTTTTTATGGACCCCGTGATCAAACCTATAGTACCGGACAGTTTTTGAAAAGACCTCTATGCCATCCCCGCGAAAGTGGGGATACAGAACAAAAAATCTTAATTTCAAAGATTTTTTATTCTATCGTTTTTTTTAAATAAAGCTTTAAAAAAGCTTTATTTGACTAGATGCCCGCCTACGCGGGAATGATATAGAATAGAAATTGTCCGGTACTATGGATCAAGCCACGGGGTGACACAGTGGGTTTTACCGGTCCACGCAACAATGCCACGCGGGAATGACATGGAACGAAAAATATCCAGTACTATAGTCTTGACCATGAGATCCAGAACTTTTTAAGATTTTCTGGATACCGGGAACAAGTTCCAGTGTGACAGTTTATATCTTTTTTATCTCACTTTAGTCGTAGTTACGTATTTCATTATAATATTACATTACTTGGCTGATCTTTTTTGAAACCTGCGGTCAAGCGAGCTAGGATGATATGGGTGGAATCGATCCACGTAATAATGCTATATCGTGGTCAACAAGCTATGATATGACGCTGAATAAATTTTCTGATTCATACGAGTTTTTAGAATCTTTTATATAGCATAATTCATAAAGCTTGATACAAGCGAATTTTGTACTATCGCCTTTGCTTACATGTAGAAGTCAAGATTTAATCTTACAGACATTATAAAAATTAT
>NZ_MXAX01000307.1:0-3767 GCF_019249195.1 Rickettsia sp. TH2014
TAAGCGCTATATTGACTTTTTTTAATCTCCGCGCAACAACGCCTTGCGAGGAGGGACATAGTCCCGACATAGCAATCTTGTCAAACATTCTGAGATTGCGGACGTACAAATTACTACGTAATTCTTCTCGCAATGACGAGAGATTTTTAAAAATTAAACCCTATACCTACGGAAACTATTAAAGGATTAAGTTTAACTTTAGAGGTCACGGTTTTAGTACCTACTAAATTCGGTTTATACTCAAGTTTAGGATTTAAGAAAAATTGTCTTACGTCAATATTGATTAAAGTATCATCTTTAGCATAAAAATCTACACCTATTTGTCCGACTAGACCGTGTCCGTTTCTAATTTTAAGACCGGTAGCTTGAGTAAGCATGTAAGAACCGTGATAACCTACACCGACATACGGTCTTATCCCGCCGTAAGGAGCTATATGAAATTGTCCGGTAACCGTTGCAGGGATCATATAAACAGGCTTGTTTTTTCCTAGTTTGACATTATCAACGCCATAATTATGAGCAACGGCTGCAAGGAATGTATATTTAGTGCGTAAAACATTAAAGCCAAGTGATAATTCAGTAGCTAAATAATTATTAAAGAATATAGTAGTGGATGCATCACCTCCATAACCGTTTTTTGCAACTTCTCCTACTGGAACAGGTTGAGGAGAGGTCTGAGTAGGTAAACCCTTTTGCTTGGCACTTGAAACAACACCTCCTAGACGCATCTTGAAAACTAAACTTCCTTCGTTTTCATAATACGGTGTACTGTCATAGTCAGGAGCAGAATCTACATCATCATACATGCTTTTAGCAAAACTATTAATACTTATGCTGGATACAAACAAAATTATCCCTAATTTTTTCACTATTCTTAACATATTAATTATAACCTTTACTTGCTTAAAATTGATTACCGTATTATTATATAAAATTTTTGTTTATATATTTATACCATTTTCATAAAAGATAGAATTCTTTTATGCTAAAAGTCAAGACATTTAAGTAAAATTATAGAAATTATTGGAGCATATTAATGAATGATGCATTAAAAACATATTTAACCGGTATAGGTTGGTTTTTACTTAGCTTAGTAAGTAGTAGTACCAATGATGTAATGTCTAAATATCTTGGGACTCGTTTACATAGCTTTGAAGTAGCTTTTTTTCGCTTCTTTTTCAGTAGCATAGTTTTACTACCTTTTGTTTTTTATTATGGTAAAAATACCTTAAAAACAAGTCGTCCTTTTGTACATATATTAAGAGGATTATTATTATTTTTCGGTACGACTTCCTGGACTTACGGTCTTACCATAGCTCCCGTTACTACCGCAACCGTTGTAAGTTTTTCTATCCCTTTATTTACTTTAATACTTGCCGTATTTTTTCTTAACGAAAATATTATTTGGCAAAGATGGGTAGTTACCGTAGTAGGATTTATAGGGTTTGTTGTTACGCTTAAACCTCATGCCGAGGATTTTAACCCCGAAATTTTGTATTTTGTATTAGCGGCTATTTCATTTGCTATGCTTGACATTATTAATAAAAAATTCGTAATAAAAGAATCGATGATCAGTATGCTATTTTATTCGGCAATAGTAACCGCTGTAGTATCATTGCCTGTTGCATCGCAATATTGGCTAACCCCTAGCGGTTTTGAATTAGCTTTATTATTTGTACTAGGTAGTAGCGGTAGTTTAATATTATTCTTCCTACTTAAAGCTTTTTCCATGGTAGATGCAACCGCTACCGCTCCTTATAGATATTTAGAGCTGGTGATTTCGGCAATAGCGGTATATTTCATATTTAGTGAGTTTCCCGATAAAAGTACACTTCATGGAGCAGTAATAATAATTCCTGCCACCTTATTTATAATATACTCCGAAAAAAAGCTATGAGTAGAAAACATGAACCGCAGTAAGCTAGTATTTTCAAGCGGTATCGCTAACACTTTTGAATGGTATGATTATGTATTATTCGGTTATTTTGCACCCATAATAGGAGCAAAATTTTTTCCGAATGATGATGCTAATACTTCTTTATTGCAAGCTTTTTTAGTATTTGCTATAGGTTATTTGGCAAGGCTGTTGGGTGGCATATTTTTTGGCGTTATTGGTGATAGATTTGGTCGCAAAGTAGCCTTAACTAGTGCGTTATTTTGCATGTCTGCCCCAACCGTATTAATAGGAATATTACCAACTTACCATACTATAGGTATAACTGCGACTATATTAATGATTTGTGTACGAATTCTACAAGGATTATCAATGGGAGGAGCTTTGACCGGTTCTATTTCCTTTGTTATTGAGCATACTAGCCCTAAACATCGTGGTTTCACCGGTAGTATCTCAATGTCTAGCATATGCTCCGGTTTATTGCTTGGTTCTTTTGTTTCTTATATCATTAAGAATATCCTAACAGCTTCACAATTTGATAGTTTTGGCTGGAGAATACCTTTTTTACTTGGTTTTTTTATTCTTTTTGCAGCATTTTATATTAAAAAAAATACACACGAAACACCGAATTTTAAAAATCTAAGAGAGCAGAAAAAGATTGTACAATCACCGTTAAAAAAAGTCATTACCAATCATTGGTTTGATATATTAATTTCGATTTTTATCAATGCTCCCGGTTCGATAATATTCTATTTAACTACAATTTACTTAGTATCGTTTTTAAAAATCAGCCGCAACTTTACTGAAAATGAAGTAAATAGCCTCGCTAGCGTATTTTACGTGATTATGATAGCTGTAACTTTATTAAGCGGTTATTTATCCGATATTATAGGTCGCAGGAAAATTTTTGTAATTAACCTGTCAATAATTATTATAACAATACCATTTTTACTTAATAATTTTGAGAATGGTGATTTTACAAGCGTAATTATCTCACAATTTATACTAGCTATACTTGCCGCTAGCTATATCGGTCCTGAACCGGCATTACAAGCAGAGTTTTATCCTACAAATATACGTAACACCGCTCTGTCTATTTCATATAACGCTGCTACAAGTATTTTCGGAGGTACTACGCCTCTTGTCTTTGAATATTTAGTACAAAAAACAGGGCATGTAACCTCGGCAGTTTATTACGTCATATTAAGCTGTATTTTTGCATTGATCGCCTTATATTTTTACAAAAATAGAAGCTTAGATAAAATATGAAAAAAATTACAAAGTAAATGAATTTTCAAAATTCTTCTTGATTTAATAACAAATATGTGGCAAAAAGAGTTTAAAATAAAATTCTAAGCTACTATAGCTCAAGGGTAGAGCACTTCATTGGTAATGAAGAGGTCGGGGGTTCAATTCCCCCTAGTAGCACCACTGAAAATATATATTATGATAGACATCCTTCTTTTTGTACATATTACTATTGCAGTGTTGCTAATTATAGTTATTCTGATGCAGCGTAGCGGATCGGATGGAATTAGTAGCATAAGCGGCGGTAATAATATGGGAGTAGTTAGCGCTAAAACAGTCGGTAATTTTCTTACTAAAAGTACTATAATACTTACAACATTATTTTTAATAAACGCAATAGTACTTGCTAACCTTTCCTCAAAAAAGAAATCAGATTTAGTTTCTAAAATTAATGAAATTGAAGAAAATCAAGCAGAAAATAGTTTACCTATAGCTAAATAGTTACAGCTTTATCTTAGTAATATCTCTCATACTTGTCATTGTCTATCTTTGTTGGCATTGTTACATGGGTACCCGAACAGTCATTGCGAGGAGGCATTGTTGCGTAGACCGGTAAAACCTACTG
>NZ_MXAX01000307.1:3780-4195 GCF_019249195.1 Rickettsia sp. TH2014
GCTTGCTAACTAGGTCCATAAAAACAATAAAAAATACTAGTCATTCCCCCGCGTAGGAGGGAATCCAGTAAAGTAAAGCTTTTAAAAAAGCTTCACTTTAAAAAACTATGTAATAAAAAATCTTTAAAATTAAAGATTTTTTAATATGGATCCTCGCTTTCACGGGGATGACATCAAGATTTTTTAAAAAAATGTCCGGTACTATAGGTCAAGACACGGGACGACAGAGGTGAAATTGATCCACGTAACAACACCTTGTGAGGAGCAAAGCAACATGGCAATCCAAAAAAATAATTAAAAAAATTCTGTAAATCAGAATTTTTTTCTTCCTTGCTTCGTTGAAATTTACAATTTCTTCTCACAATGACGAAAAAATCGTGTCATGCAACTGTAATAGTTGAGATTTAATCTTACA
>NZ_MXAX01000308.1:0-21939 GCF_019249195.1 Rickettsia sp. TH2014
AATGATGCTCACAGCAACATTAGATGCTAAAGCACATCCTAGCGTAGAATCTGAAGAAGTTACAGTACAATCACCCCAAGGAAACAATAGCAATACCTCAAGATGGTTTAAGTTCAAAAACCCATTAAGCCATCTTAGTAATATATTAGGATTCAATAGCGGTAGTACTGCGCCTAAAGCTCAAGAAAAGCCCATTACTATAGAAGAACTACAGGACTTATATAACAATGATCCCGATGAGCAACTACACAATAACTTTAATAATGTAAACACATCATTTAATTTTGCAGCAGATGGATCTGCCACTCTCAGCAGAGACAGTATATATTTCATGCCTCAAGACAATCTTGTAACGAAAGATTGGGACGAGGAGACTATATATTCTGAACCATGGGACGATACCGCACTTGCAGAAGGATTGCCATCTGCCCCACCACTAGAATACTTAGCATCAGCACCTAGCGATAATGATTTACCGCTACCATCAGCACAACCTGCAGAGGGAATAACAGAAACAGAGAAGGCAGCTATCGAGATATTAGACCAAGTACTAGATGGCGATAGTGCATACGATACATTATCAGATGACACAATATCAGATACTTCATCAGAACACTCTTTAGAATCAGATTGCAGCATATCAACCACGCCTAGCATACCGAGATCATCAGATCAAAATCAAGGTGTTAAAACTGAGATAGGTGGCATGAGTATAACGATCCCAAATCATTTTTTTGCAGTAGATAAAGAAGACACTTCGAGTCTATCTAATTTTAGTGAGAATGATGATGAGTGGGATGATGAAGAGGACGATAAGTGGAGCAAGCAGGCTATAGAAGATGTTGCCAAAAGAGTAACACCGGAATCAAATGATACAACAAACACAGAACCAGTAAATACTTTTAATGGCTCTGATACTACTAAGTCATCAACATCAGTTCCAATACAAGATTTACCTAAGATAGTAGGGTGTCAGTATAAAGAGCCATTAATTCCAAACAATCATTATAAAGCAAAACAAAGTTCTACTGTGATTTTAGCGGAACTTGAGGTTAAAGATGAGCTACAACAGACTTTAAGCAGAAGAAGAGCAGTAATGGAGATAGAAGAAGATGATGAAGTGGAAGGGTTAGATGAGGAAAATGAAATATCATCACCTACATCAGCTTTGCAATCAGCACCACCTGCAGATGCTATATATTCAAAACTATCAGCATCTGAGGAAGCAAGACAAACTATCGAAAGAAATAAATCAGCAATAGCAAAGAACAAAGCCTTATTAGAAGCGAAATACGCTACTATTGCAAAATCAAGATTAGGCTTAGCATACAAAGATCCTGATACTAAAATAGGCGATGCATTCACTTCTGAGTTTGAGTCAAAAAATAATGAACAAGTCATAGATAACGATGATACAGCTTTAATATTGCCTCCCCCACCAACGGAAGCAGAATTAGCATTAATGGATACGGGCATAATATCCAATTCTAATGATATCAATGCCACTCAAACAATAGACTATGACGTATTAGAAAAAGAGCAGGATAGGCTGCCCCTACCACCATACCCAGTAACAGAGGTGGATAGAGAGAAAAATATATCTGAAATAATAGAAAACGCTGATGAAGATTTACTGTTTCCTCCCCCTCCAACGGCAGAGGAATTACAGGAGTTGGGCATAGTGTCTGATGTTACTGAGGATGATGCAATAGAAGATTTACCATTTCCACCACCTCCATCAGAAGATGAACTAGCAGCGTTAGACCAACTTACTGAAGTATCAAACCTCAAGCAAGCACCAGTAACAATGGCATCTATATCATCTGAGCTTCAAGAAGAAAGCGAGTATCATGGAGATAGTGATATCTTGACCCAAGAAACAGTAGAAGACGACGATATCCAAAACTCTATTACTGAAGTAGATGTTGATGCTGCATCTAGCGAACCTTGCGTACAAGCGACCTCTATAGACAAAGAAGAGATGCTTAAAAAAGCAGCTATGGTAGCAGCATCACATAACCAAGCACGTAATATGAGTAAAATAGCAAGTCATCAGATTAAGCACCGCATTTTTGCTAAAGATATAGTAACTGCGGCTGTTGCTGCAGGTGATGAAGAAGCAGGTGGAGCTCTAGATGATGCAGCTGAAAAAACCCACGGCTATAGTATATGGAGTAGTGGTACGCTTGGCAGTAACAAACAAAAATCTAAAGCAGACTTAAATGGATACAGCACTAAAATAGCTGGAGGCACTATTGGGCTAGAGCTTAACCTTGAGAATGATTTGCTGGTAGGTGGCAGTTTTAGCAAGTGCACTAGTCGTGTGAAATATCAAGATCAAGGCGGGTCAAGTGATTTACGAAGCAGTACTGCAAGTACCAGCACTAAATATGATACTCATATATTTAGTCTATATGGCTCACGTCCAGTAAGTCGTGATATCAGCATGTCGGTAATAGGTTCAGCAGGCTATAGCAAAGGCACAAAAGCAAGCTCAAAGTTATTGAGTCTTGAGCCTCATCTTCACTACAGAATAGAGTTACCGAGAGCAGTAACGCTAATACCTCACATTGGATTGAGATACGAATATGAGAAAGCAAGTCGCCATAAAGAGCAAATAGCAAGTAACCTATCTATAGAGCATTCTAAAAAGAGCTACCAAGCCTTTAATGGTGAGATAGGCAGCAGAGTAATATTTGCCCCTATTAAACTAAATGGTAGTACTTCACGGGCAATATCCATAACACCTACTGCTCATTTCTCGGTAGAGAGAAGAATAGGTAGCAGGGGCAAAAGCCATCCTTTCACTTTAACGTACTACGAGTCCAAGCAAACTATCGGAACTGGCACCATATCAACTAATGCTCAGAACGAAAGGACGAGTCTTAATGCTGGGGTCGGATTAATAGCGAGCCGGAAAAATATTAAGTTAGAGCTACTATACGACCATACAAGGCAAAAGCGATTTAAGAGCCATCAAGGGGTTTTAAAGCTGAAGGTGAGTCTCTAGACCAAACGAATAAAAAACCCTTAAGAAAATAACAAAAATAAAACAGTCGTAAGGCAAAGAGGTAGGTATTACCTACCTTAACATTGCCAATAARGACATAAAGAATTAATCTTAAATTAATACTTAGAAAACAAATTAATAAAAGAACAACCTTACAACAGTCCCAAGGCAAGAAGGTGTGTATTACCCTAGTACTGTGGAGCGAGTATAGGCATGAACAGATTAAAAAGTAAAATCAAAATTAACCAAACTAGCATAAAAGCATTAGATCATGTCATAGCGGGCTACAAATTGGTAAGAGACATGAAGTTTGAAGATGCCCTAAAAAGTTTTAATAAGGCATTAAGAGTTAAGCCTAATTTTGCAGAGGCCCATTTTGGCAAAGGTGGTGCACTATTAAAATTAGTTCAATATGAGGCATCACTTAAAGAATATGATCTAGCCATTAAGTTTAAGCTAGAAGATGCAAGAGCATATCACAGCAAGGGTTTAGTGCTAACGAAGCTTGGAAGATATGAAGAAGCACTTAAAGCTTTTAACAAAGCGATAGCATTAGATCCTAGATCTTATTCGGCGTATCAAAAAAAGGGTAGGATATTACAGGATTTAGAAAGATATGATGAGGCAGTGACCATGTATGATCAAGCTCTATCGTGTTCGAATATCATTATTCCCGCAATAGAAGTAATAATGCTCGCAAAAATAGAAATCTTAGGAAAACAACAAAAGTGGTATGAAGTAGAAGCAATATTAGAGGAGCCGAAATTAAAGGATTTATGGGAGGAGTTTAAAGCGACGCAGAATGTATTATTTTCTAAATGTGCATATAGCAAAGGTGAGTATGAAAAAGCTCTTAAATATTGTGATGAGGCAATGCGGTTAGATAATAATATGAAGAGTGACGCATTACATATTAAAATCTCATGTTTCATTAGATTAGAGCAAAGAGACAAAATAATTGCTACAGAGAATGAAGGGCTACAAAAAGATATGAATGATGGCTGGATTTTAATGTCCAAAGCAATCAGGAAAATAAAAGAGGGAGATTCAAAAGAAGCAGACAGTTATTTTAGGAGAGCACAGCGGTTTGGTGGAACAGGAGGAGCTAAAGCAGCAGAGGTAGAAATATGTTACTGCTTGATGCGTGCTATTCAGTTAAAAATGCGTGGGGCGTACAGTGCAGCAATACAGTCAATCAATGAAGGGTTAGCATACGACTTAGAGTTCCACCGTCAAAGCCTACTGCGACATAAAGCAGTATGCTTAAACAAAATAGAATATTTTGCAGAGGCTGTAGAATGTTGTGATGAGTTTCTAGCTCATGATACATCTCTAGCAAATGATCCATCTCGTATGGAGGTATTAGCCGCAAAGGCAGCAGCTCTACATGGACTTGGTCAATATAGTGCAATGCATGACATTATTGGTGATTTAAAATCTCAATTACCTGAGTTCTTTGAGGAGTCAGAAGAGAAGCAAAATGGACAAGTATTACAGTTCCCGCAAAGCAAGAAGACATAAAGAATTAATCTTAAATTAATATTTAGAAAATAGGTGTTGTATGAAAAATGTAGAATATCAAGAGAATATAGCTGAAGTAGGGGACATAATAAAAACAAGTACTGAAAATACTACTGAGTACTTAAAGCAAGGAATAAAATTGTTTGAGACTAATAAGTTTGAGGAAGCTTTAAAAGTATTTGAAGCGTTAGTGTTAATGGATAGAAGCAGTGCCAGTGTATATTACTATTATGGTAATACGCTTGATAAACTTAAAAGATATACTGACGGGATGGTAGCATACAAAAAAGCAATAGAGCTAGAGCCAAATGACGCAGTATCTTATAACGTTCAAGGCTCTGCATTACTTAAACTTTGGAGATATGAAGAAGCACTCGAAGCTTTTGATAAAGCAATAGAGCTAAAGCCTGATTATGCGGAGGCTTACACTGGTAGAGGAAAGGCATTAGATAACCTTGGACGATACGAGGAGGGGATTGTAGCCTGTAACAAGGCAATAGAGGTAAAACCTGATTATGCAGTAGCTTATAACATTCAAGGCTCTGCATTACTTAAACTTTGGAGATATGAAGAAGCACTCGAAGCTTTTGATAAGGCAATAGAGGTAAAACCTGATTATGCCGAAGCCTATAGTCATAAAGGTTATACCCTTGATGCACTTAAGAGACACGAAGCAGCGTTAAAGGAGTTTGATAAGGTCATAGCATTAAATCCGACTAATGAATACGCATATTTATCACAAGTAAAAATTTTTCAGAAGCAAAATATGTATGATAAAGCTCTAGCAGTAATCAATAAGTTAATTGAGCAGCATCCTACAGATGATGAGATTTATCAAGAAAAAGGAAAACTATGTAAAGAATTTGGTAAATATGAGGAAGCATTGGAGTCTTACGAAGTCGCAATAAAGTTAAAACCTTGTCCATGGTATGAGTTAATGAGAAAAAGTATTTTAGTGGAGCTAAAAAGATATGAAGAGGTAGTGCAATATTATGAGAAGAAAATAGGAAAATGCTCAAATTATTACAAAAATTATAAAGAGAAGGGGGTTGCTTTATTTTTTTTAGGTCGATATGGAGAAGCAATTAATGATTTTGACAAAACCATTTTATTAGAGCCTGATTATGCGGAGGCATATTACAGTAAAGGCAGAGCGTTGCATAAACTTAAGAGATACAAGGATGCAATTGAAGTATATGATAAGGCGATAGAATTAGAACCTAAAGATGCGGCATATTATTTTGACAAAGGATGTGCACATAATTTCTTAGCACAGTATGAAGATGCGATTAAAGCTTTTGATAAGGCAATAGAATTGGGTGATAAATATGCTTTTGCATATAATCAAAAAGGATATGCTTTATATGGACTAAAAAAGTACGAAGAAGCAATTATGGCGTTTGATGAAGCCATAAAACTAGAACCCAATTTTCAGAATGCACTGAATAATAAAAAGTTAGCATTAGAAGCCATAGCACGTCAAACTCAAGATAAAGATTTTACTACATTATTAATTAACACGCCACTATCACCTTGGGCACGCAAAGTAGCACAGCGGAAAATAGAAAGCTTAAAAATTTTGCAAAATGGTAGTAGTGAAAAAAGTCAGGTAGAGAAATATCTTAACTATCTGTTTAGGCTTCCATGGGGCAAGTATGACGAAACATCTATTGATATTATCGAAGCTGAGAAAGTGCTAAACGAAAATCACTATGGTCTTGAGAGCGTTAAACAGAAGATTATAGAAGCTTTAGCATTCATGGCAAACTCTCAGAATGCCAAACCTCCAATATTATGTTTAGTTGGTGCTCCTGGAGTCGGCAAAACATCAATCGCTCAAGTAATATCAAAAGCACTAAACCGTAAAAGTGTTACATTATCACTTACCGGTGCAATCGATGAGAGTTTGGTGAGAGGGTGTATGGATTTTTATGTTGGTGCGAAACCAAGTAAAGTACTCTCGCTCCTTTCTGAAGCAGGAAGTAGTAATCCCGTGATGATCTTAGATGAAATAGACAAAATCAGTAAAGAAAGAGGCTCAGCACTTGAAGGAGCATTACTACAGTTAATAGACCCATCACAAAATGATAGCTTTACTGATGATTACTTTGATTTTGGTTATGACATGTCAAAAGTATTTTTCATCGCCACAGCAAACTCAATCGATAATATCTCATATCCACTATTACACCGTATGGAAGTAATTGATATTAGTGGTTATACAGATAATGAAAAAGTAAAGATCACGCAAGACTACATCATACCAAAGCTAATGCAAGAGGCAAATGTGCCAAGCAACAAATTCACACTCTCGGACGAACTAATCAGGTACATAATCGAGAACTATACTAGAGAATCAGGCGTTAGGGACATTGAGCGAAAAATAAGAGAGTTACTACAAAAATCTCTCTTAGCAGAAGCAAGACACGCCCCAATCACCTTAACTAAAGAAACTATAGATGAATATTTCAAACACTCTAAATATCACAAACAAAAACTACAAGATGATGAAGTGACTATTGGTATGATCAATGGTCTTGCTCATACAGCAAGAGGAGGCGATTTAATAAAAATAGAAGCTTCAAAATACAAAGGTGACGGCAAGATTAAAGCAACAGGCAAACTAGGCGAAGTATTAAAAGAGTCAATAGATGCTGCAATGACCTGTTTAAAATCAAGCATAGATTCTAAAACCAAGGAAATCAGCGATGACATCTTAAAGACTCATGACATACATATACATTTGCCAGCAGGAGCAACGCCTAAGGACGGACCATCTGCAGGAATTACGATATACACAGCTCTTTATTCGCTACTTAGTAACAAGAAGATCAGACAAGATATAGCAATGACTGGTGAGATTACATTAAAGGGTAGGGTGCTTGAGATAGGAGGGCTTAAAGAAAAGCTAACAGCTGCAGTAAGAGAAGGTATTAAGGAAGTCATCATTCCTAAGGATAACGAGCGTGATTTAGCTGAGATACCTGAAGAAATCAAAAAAGCACTAGTAATACATCCAGTATCAAATACTAGTGAGATACTAGGCATAGTATTTGATACCAAAGTATCTAACACAACCGCCAAGCATTAACGGAGGTAGGAGTATGTTAAAAACACAAATTAATAACACGCCCGATAATCAAAACATCAATCGGTCTAATGTCATATCTTTTTTAGATTTTAAACATAGGAAAGAGCATCAAGGATTAGATGATATTGAAGAATATCTTAGAAAAGCCGAGATTCTAGACAAATTGCTTAAGTATGAAGAGGCACTAGAAGCATATGACAAAGCTATAGAGTTAAACTCACAATGTACAGAAGCGTATTTAGGTAAATGGTACATATTAGAAGAACAAGAAAAGAACGCCGAGGCACTTGAGGTGTATATTAAAACAGAAGAGTTAAAAATTCCTAATACAGATTCCTATATTCATTTTCAGAGTGGCAATGCCCTTGATAATCTGAAAAGATACGAGGAAGCAATCCAAGCTTTCGACAAGGCGATAGAGTTAAAGCCTGATGATGCAGTAGCCTATTACAATAAAGGCAATGCTCTTAATATTCTCGAAAGATATGAAGAGGCGATTGTAGCATACGACAAGGCAATAGATCTAGACCCTGATTATGCGGAAGCATATTCTTAAAAAAGAAAAAAGGATAAAAAGAATTGACAGAGTTATCCTATACAATTAACGTTTTTGTATAAAAAAGTTAAGTAATAAAGAAGTAGTAAAGCATTTTAGCAACAAAAAATTAAAATATAAAGGAGGTTTTATGAGTAAAGATGGACAAGATGATAAAAATGTAAATAATGACAAAGAGAAACAAAAAGATACGCATGATCTACAGGCTCTTAACGACATAGGATCAATTATTGCCCGTATGCATTCTGCTAGCAGTGTTGCTACATTACAGGATATTAGAAATTCTGCTCGAAATATTCAATCTGATGATCCGCGTATTCAGGCTATAATAAAGAAAGTACAGGAAGTGGTGTTACGCAAAGAGTTAATAGCAGAAAATCAGCTTAATTCTGAACAGATGCAGAAAGCGTTAGAAGAATTAGCAGAATTAGAAAAGCAGAGGCAACGTGAAGAGGAAGTAATAAAATATCAAATAGCAGTAGCTCAGCAAATTCAGGAAGTGCAAACTCTTTATAGTGAATTTAAGGAAAATGCAGAAGAATATAAAACAAAATATATCCCACTTAAGGAGATGATTAAAGTTAATGCAAAAGGAGAAGAGTATCATCATGAGGAAGGAATAAATGAGAATATTTTAACCCATGAAGAAATAGTAGAACGTAGGCAAAAATTTGCGGGACTTAAAGAAAAAGAAACAAAAATAGCTGAGATCGCAACACAAGCATTAGAAGAAAAAGCAAAACTGCACAAAGAAGTTAAAGATTTAGAGCAACAACTTAAAGAGCAAAATTTATCTTCGGGTAAAATTGAAGAATTAAAAGACAAACTAACAGTAAGCAATGAAAAATTAGCAAGCAATACTACTTTAGTAGATACAATTTTAGCAAAACAAAAAGAGATTAAAGACGATATGGAAGAAATCGTATCAACCCATAAAGAGGATAGAGCAAAAATAGACAGATTAGGTAAAATTATAGAAAAAACAAAAATTAATTTAGAGCCTGATAAACATACATTGCTTACTAAAAAACATGCTTTATTAAAAGAACAACATGAAGCAATAGTGGATAATAAAAAAATAGATGAAAAAAATAAAGGTGAGCGTAAAGAGATAAGAAGTAAAGTAGGAGCGGTAAATATAGCAAAAAATATGAGAAATAATTTAGCTAATAAAGAAGAGCAAAAAAAAGATAACAAGACTAAGAAGAAAGGTCGGGAAAGATAAATAAAATAGTAGAATTTAAAATACTAATTAAAATGAGGAAAATAATATGTCAAAAGAAAAAAGTGCAGCAGAATTATTTGAAGAATTTAATAAAAATTATGATAGCAAAGAAACCAAGAAATTCGTAGCACAAGTTAAAGCCGATTCACAAAAATTAGATAAAATGTTTGTTACAACACCAAGTGATCAAACTAGTAATTATCACCACCATGATGATCATAAAGTTGAAAAAATAGGTCACACTAAAGGAAGCTGTGAAATAATGTAATAGAGTATTGATTCAACGACTTCTCCCGCCATCTTTTTGATTATTTAAAGATTTGGTAGAGGTGGTATTCTTAAGGTTTTGATTTTGAGGAGCGGAAGATTTAACAGAATGTTTAATATCAGAAAGCTTCTCAAGGTCTTGCTTAGAAAGTGAGGATAGTTGTTTTGGAATATCTGGCTTTTGTTCTTGCGTGCGTGTTGGAGGTCTTCTACCGATCATATCATCTATTGAGGCATCAAGGAAGTTTGCAAGGGCAAGGGTAGTCGCAGCACCGGGCGTAGCACTGATGTTAGGATCTAGGAACATTAGTAATGTGCGATCACTAACGCCGATTCTTGAAGAAAGTTGAATAGGGCTAAGCTTCAATTGTTGCATGTGGTGATTGATTAGAGATGTTAGGTTTTTAGTTATTGAATTATGAGTTGTAGTGACAAAAGCCTTGGGCTTGGTGCTGTAATATTTTGAGTCACGACCTAATATTTCATCAATAGAGACGTTGCAAAAATCTGCAACTTTAGTGAGGGTAGACAGTTTAGGATTAGAAAGTTTCCCCTTGATCATTTTGTTAAAAACGGGTGAAGTAAGACCACACTTCATGAAAAAGTCTTTTTTCTTAATTTTCATGTCTGAGATTTGCTGTGTCAAAAATTCTTGTATATTTTTGCCTAGAGACATGCTATTAAAAAAACAAATAAAATTTCATAATTCTTCTTGACAAGCAAGATGAAAGATGGTTAAGCTTTAATTAGCACTAAAAAATTGTGTGGAATTTCTTGCATGATTTGAGAAAGGATTTGTTACTTCTCAGTAAGTATTATTAGTTTGGCGACCGATATACCTACTGAGAATGAAAACATATGAAATTAATTAAATAACCGCGAGCGGTTTTTTTAACTAACCAACCATAAAGGTATTCTTATGCTAATACGCATTTTCAAAAATATCAAGTCTTTTCAAGACAAAAATTCCAAAAACATAGAAAAAAATATAAAAAAAGTCACAAAAGAAACAAATAGTGGTTATTTAGCGTCGCTATATTCAACCGGTAGTACGCTAATAGACAACTATATCCAACTTGTTACATATTTTGTGTAATTAATTTAACCAATCATCAGTAATCAATTAATCAAAAAGGAGCAAAGCTAATATGAGGACTAAAGAAGTAATTAATATTTTAAGAAACCAATCTGATAAATTAAAATATGCCGCAATAATTGGCACTACATTATTGATAGCCGTAGATGCGAACGCAGCATGGGATTTAAGTAAGCAAGTCGGGGATGCGATAATATCGCCCGTAGTGAAGTTATTTAAAGATTATGTTTCATTGATTATTGGTGTAGCAGCTGGGGGAGGCTTGGCTCTTGGCACGCAAGGTGATTTAAGAGAGAGATCAAAAGTAGCAGGGATCGGCTTTTTAGGAGGATATGGAGTGATTGAAGTTATCAAAGCTATGACCGGCATTTGAAAAATCTAGGTAGAAATATGACAGTACTAGGAGCAAGTAAGCTATGACAAAAGTAAGATTCAATGAATGTTTAAACAAAGAGACACGATTTTTCAATATATCGATTGGAGTAATTCTTGGTAGTGGTACGACAGGTATTACTGTTTGGGCTTTAAAGAACTTACTTTTTGGCGTAGCTGCAAGCGTTGTTGGTGCAGTTATGGGTAGTTTTCTGATGAAGGAGTACAGGCTTGGCAATATTCAAAAGAATTTATATTGGCGTTGGCTTGGTTCAAGAGTTTTTCTTGGCAAGCATATACCTTCATCATACCAGCGGAGAATATTTTAAAAAACTTAAGAGCTAAAAGCTAAGAGTAAATAAAGAAGAATATTAGCAGTAAAATTAATAAGCATAATAAAAAACAAATAAAAACCATGCAGGAAAAAATATTAAGTGATCAAGCAAAGATGCTAACTAAACAAAGAGGTTTATTTTTAATTTTAACCTTAATGCTTAGTTTTATCTGCTGCGGCTTAACATTAAAGTTAATTACTACTCGTGATAAAACGATATTAGTACCAGGACTTGCTCAAGAAGTATGGCTTGGACAAGGGAAGGTATCAGAAGGGTATATAGAAGAGGTGAGTTTAATGTATTTGTCGATGCTGCTTGATTTAAACAAAGATGTAGTAGGTTATAAGGAAGCGTTAATAAGCAAATATATAAGCCATAGCAGCACTAAATATATGAAAGAGATCAGACAATATTTTTCGCATGTTAAGGAGCAATATAAGCAGTTTGGATTATCTACATATTTTGCCGTTAAATCTTTAGAAGTTAATACATCAGATAATAGCGTGATTGCTAAAGGAGTGCTAACTACGAAGTTTGGGGATCACGGAATTGACGTAAAAGAGACGTCGTATTTTTTAAGTTATGATTTAGCCGGAAGCACTCTTAGATTAAAGGAGTTTCATCATATTGCAAGCGAGGAAGAGCTGAAGAAAAAAGAGGCACTACTAAAAGAGGAAGAGGAAAATATGCAGAAGATAGAAAAAGCAGTGAATAAGAGAGGTATACATCATGATCAGTAGAGTTAGATCGTTAATACTTAGCATTACCTTTATCATTTTAACAACAGGTGCTGCATTAGCAGATCAAACATATTGCGATAAGCAAGGCAGTAGAATTAAAGCGGTAATCAGCAAAGAGCATTTGAATAGAGTATGGTTTGCAGGCAAATCTATTATTGAAGTAATAGGCGATAGCACAAAATACAAGATATTGCAAGATGCTGTAGGTAAGAATTTATTTATCACGCCTCTTGCAGCAATTGGTGAAGATATAGAGATGTCAGTAATTGAGGCAGGAGGTCGCACAATTGATCTTAGTTTAAGAGTAGCAGGCAGTAAAGGACAGGTAATTTTCATAGAAGAGAAGAAAAACTGTTATTCATCAAAAGATACAGATAATCAGGAAATAGCAAGATTAATGCGATATATGCATTCAAATAAACCTGATAAATATATTGTAGATACAAGTAAGAGAGAGATCCACGCGTTAGAGCCTCAGGGACTAAAAATAAGACAAGATATGTCATATAGATATGGTCCTTATGTAGGGGCAAAATTAACTATTACTAATATTTCCTCAGGTGTTTTTAAAAAAGGTAAAGATATATCACTTACTGATTGTCTATTAAAGCAGATATTTGAAGGTGAGCATGCAATGATTGGGAAGAGCTGTAGCATATTACGTCCTGGGCGTAATTGTGTTGCGTTTGTAGCCTTGAAGGAGGTGGAGAGTGATTAATTTAAAAGAAATATTTAAAAATATCAGAAATAAAAGAACAAATTTAACATCATCTGACAGTGAGTCCATAGAAAACACAAGTGTTAGCACATACCGCAGAGCACAAGAGAGAAGATGGTTATATGTATGTCTGCTAATTTTAGGTGTGCTTGGTGCTGTGATGAAGTTACAAATCGGCAGCACTAATCAGATTAAGCATGAGGAAAAAACAGAGGGTGAAGGGCGTAATATTGGCACCTCGTACGAGGCGATGGACGGCAACAGAATATGGCAAAACCACTTTGAGGATAAACTAAGAAGTAGCCAGCATGAGTTGCAAGAGAAAGTAGAAAATTTAATGCGTGATATGCGTGCTAAGGAAGAAGAGGAGCGTAAGCATCGAGAGCAAGAACTGCAAAAAATGGCTGAGCAGCTAAAATTTGCTCAGGATGAATTAAAAAGTGCGGCACTGGAGCTAAAAAGAGTCAGTGATATTGCTGAGAGTAATAAATATGAACAAGAAGCAGTAATAAGAGGCGGGGAGGTCAGCTCAATTAAGCTTGGTAGTAACGTGCAGTGGGACAAGCCAAAAGACATACGTGATTACATACCTGAGACTAGTTTTGTCAGTGGTTATACTTTAGGTGGGATTGTAACTTCTACTGGGATTAATACGGCAAGCGAGAATGCAACACCGGTGGTAATAAGGCTCAGTAACAGAGGCAATTTACCAAAGAACATTAATGTAGATATTAGTAAATGCAGAATTCAAGGCAGCAGCTACGGGGATCTCTCTAGTGAGAGAGTTATTATTAGGGCTGAGAAATTAATCTGTATTGATCCTAAAACGGAGTTAGTGACCACTAGTGACGTTATAGGTGTAGTGCATGGTGATGATGGTATGAATGGTATTAAGGGCAAAGTCATTGCCACAAGTAACAGACATATTAAAAATGCATTTATTGGTAGTATGCTAAGTGGTCTTGCCTCAAGCAGTAAAGGAGTAGAAGGTTTAACTCTAACATCACTTGGAGCGGTAAATACAAAACGCCAAGGATTTAAGGATTTAGCAGGTCAAGGGCTTTTAAGCGGCGGCAGTAACGCAGGTGAGAAGATAGCTGATTATTATTTAAGACTTGCTGAGCAGATGTCACCGGTACTTACCGTTCCTGGCGGAGTTAAGGTGGATGTGATATTTACTAAAGGCTTTTTCTTAGGCGAAGTTGGCATGCAACAAAAAATTGCCAAAGCCCGCAAGATTAATAAGCAAGTACAGGCGGAGGAGTATGATGAATATTAAGAAACTAGTGCAGAACAAAAGGCCGTGGTCAATGTTATTGATTGCTGTAAGTATGAGCGGCTGCTCTACATATAGTAGTCATTTTGGTTGTCCTGACGCAAGAGGACTGAATTGTGCACCAGTAAGCATAGTGAACGCACAAATAGATAGCGGCAGGATTGAAAGCGTCGCAAATCAAAAGAAGAGATGCAAGGGCGGTAAATGCTATACGCAGAATCAAGATGATATGAAGCCGGAATTGAAGTTAGAGGATTTAAGATAAGATGGTACTTGGAAGATTAATAGAGAAAGTAGAAGATTATTGCGGGTTTACGTCAAGTGAGATGAAGGAAACTTCAACAAAACGTTTAAACGAGCACCTTGAGAATAATTTTTTAGGAGCAGTACCACTAAAAGATTACCTGCCCTATAAAAGCTATGTACCTGGTATTGGTATATTTTTTAATGATGATGGTATTGCTGGTTTTCTGACAGAAATCTCGATGAGAGTAGGTAGTAACGAGCTACTAGAGAAGAACCTAAATCTTTTCTTCAATAATGAGATTCCTGAAGGGATTTACATGCAGTTTTTAGTAGTAGGCAGTAATAATATTGAAGATAAGTTAAGTTTATGGAGAAGCGAAAGAACAGCTCATAATGATCCTATGTTAGATAGAATTACAAAATATCGTGAGGCTTTTTTAAGAGAGAGAGCTAGAGATATCGGTAATAGTGATGGACGCATAGGAAGAGATTGGAAAACTTATGTCAGCTGCACTATGAAAGGCGTGGATGGAAATAACTCTAAATTAGAGTTACTTGTTAAGTTTAAAGAAAAGTTACTTAAGAAATTTGCATCAATTAAGCTAAATACTCGTAGTTGCGATGTTGCTGATTTAAAATATCTTGTTAATGACCTGGTTAATATGCAGCTTACTCCTTTATTACTGCAAGGAGAAGTAGGCAAAAAAAGTAGCAAGGCAGAAAATAGCAGTCATACAAAAATTAATTCTAATAAGCATAATTTACTTGAGCGTATCTCGGATCAGATATTTGAGGGGCTGCATGAGGCAAATATTACTGAAGAAGAGATCAAGCATTTAAAAACTGATTTAGTTACTAGAGGATATTACCTCAAGAAATTACCTGAGAGTTTTGGGATTAACGATATGGTGTCACTTCTTGGACCTGATCTTGAAGGGGGTTTTCCTGCAAGATTAATAATAAGTTACACCATAGCTAATAACATTAATAAGGCAGATGAGGGCAAAATAATTGCAGAAGGCTTGCGTAGCATTCACGCATCAGAGAAATGGTACACAAGACATGATATTAGTTTGCAGAATGAAGCGAAGTGGTGGAAAGTCTTAATTGATCGCAATAAAAATGGTGAGAGATTTTTAACTGAGAATTTGCAAATATTTATCACAACTACAAAAAATGCTGTGGAGATTGCGGAGGAAAAGCTACTTAGCCACTATAACAGTTTAGATTTTCAATTAGCACGAAATGACAAGTTACATCTTGTGAGCCTATTATCAATACTTCCAATGCAGCAAGCAGCTTTTTGGAAATCTTTCAAATTCTTTCAATTAGTAAAAAACGTACCTGCAAGTGAGGTAGTTGCTAAATTACCTATTCATGGGGAATGGAAGGGTATTAATAGAAGCGGCGTATTACTACTTGGTCGCAAAGGTGAGATGTTTAATTGGAATCCATTTTATAGGGTAGGGGGAGCTGGCAACTATAATGTATGCGTGATGGCACCATCAGGTAGCGGTAAGTCGTTTTTCTTGCAGGAGCTCGCTACTAGTTTAGTGTCTCAAAATGTACAAGTATTTGTGCTAGATATAG
Organism: Rickettsia sp. TH2014; assembly: GCF_019249195.1. Classification (NCBI taxonomy): domain Bacteria; kingdom Pseudomonadati; phylum Pseudomonadota; class Alphaproteobacteria; order Rickettsiales; family Rickettsiaceae; genus Rickettsia; species Rickettsia sp. TH2014. Next base: position 16,044 of record NZ_MXAX01000308.1, read on the forward strand.
GCTCGTCTTATCAAAATATTGCTGAAGCCATGGATAATAGTGAGTTCTTAAGATTTAATGCATTAAATGATCTATCACTTAATCCGTTTCATGGAATTATAGGTAGCGGAGCTGTTTATTTAGAAGCTCAGAAGCTAAAGCGCGAAGGTAAAAGTAAAGATGAAATAATGCAGCGTACAGGTCTTACTTCTGAAGGATTAGAAATATTATTTTCTGAAAATAATAATACAAAAGAGGTCGCCGAGAATGAGACTATTGAGGTTTTAAAGATTGGAGAGCATTTTGTAACCAAAGATGCAATTATTTACGCAAAAACTACTATAGCTACAATGTGCGGTGTGAGCGGGGATAACACAAAAGAAGCTATCATTGAAAAGGGATTGAATGAAGGAATAAAGCAATACGGAGACACATTAAACTTAGATAAATATGCGGGTGTTTTAGAAGAGATGGAAAATGGTATGGGAAGAGATCTTGCAATATCTCTATATCCATATACATCAAATGGGGTGCATGGTAGGTATTTCAGGCAAGGCAAGAATGCTAAATTCAATTCACCTTTAACTGTGTTTGAATTTGAAGAAGTAAAAGGTGATGAGGTGTTTTTATCAGTCATTTTAGGGATAATATTAATGCAAATCACAATGCAATTTTTATGTGGGGATAGAAGCAAGAGATTTGTATTAATTGTTGATGAGGCATGGAGGATTATTGACCATAGTGTAGGTTTTTTAGAAGCATTTGCACGAACTGTTAGAAAATACGGTGGGAGTTTAATCACCTGCGTACAAGAGTACAAAGATTTAGATAACGGACCTAAACATCAAGCAATTTTAAATAATAGTAGCTGGACAGCGGTGCTGCGTCAAGAGCCAGCTGGGATTGGTCAGATGAGGCATTCTGAGAAGTTCAAGAACTGTGCATCATTAATAGAGACTATTACAAAAGATCCGGAGAATAAATATTCTGAGATTATGATTATGGGAAGTAACTTACGTGTTATAGGGCGGTTAGTGGTAGATCCGTATAGTGAGTGCCTGTATTCGACGGAGAGTGAGGATTATGGCTTTTTGCATCAATGCAAGAATAATGGGATAGATAAGGATACGGCAATAAGAAGGCTTATCAAAAGAAAAGGCAAGAAACTACCGGTATTTAAGGTGGAGCATAAAAGTATAGAGTCAAAAAGCGGTAGAGAGGAGATAATCATAACATGAGTCAGAATCAGAGATCAAATAATGAGTCTCAGGCATCACTTCAGGTGGAAGCGTTAAATAATGTTGCAGTTAATAAGCATCAAGTGAATGTAACCATGATATCTATAGTATTATTAATATTCTTAATAGGGTGTTGTTGTGGACATCTTGGCTCTCAAATGCTCTCTAATTACCAAGATAAAATGCAAATATTATATGTATCACGCAGTGAGATAATGGATTTAGAAAAAGCAAGAGTTGAGCAGAGCCAAGACCCTGCTGGCAGGATGTTTTTTGGAGCGATTAATAAGGCAATCAGTTTAATTCGGAGAGAAGCTAGTAATTATGAGGATAATTATCACCACGTGATATTTGTAGGAGATAATTATGTAGAAGGGGGAAACACTAAATCTATTAGTAAAGAAGTATATGAAAAAGTAATACATCAATTAAATGGCACAGAGTAGTAGTATATAGTAATGAAATTAATATTTAAAATACTAATAATTTGCAAAGTTATATTAATTGTTGAGGCACATGCTATGGATTTAGGAAAGCATGGTGCAACATACGAGGTAGTAGAGGAAGGGTTTGTCAGTATGATCAAGAATCGTTTATCGGGGCTTGATTTGCAACAACATCAAGAAGAGATGCTACAAGCAGCAAGACGTCAGGTATTAGAACCAGCACCTGTTGTAGGATTAAGAGCTACAGGTGAGCCAAGGGAGTTTTGGTATGATCCAAGTTCTACATTAACAAAGGATATTAAACTACCTGACGGCAAGATATTACATAAGGCAGGCACAACAGTGAATCCGCTAGATCATATGGTATTTGATCGTGAGTTAATATTCATCGATGGAAGAAGTAAGAAACAAGTGGAGTGGCTTAAAGCACGATTAGATGGTGCAGAACAAAATAATACACAGATGATAGTTACACAAGAACGCCAAGAAGAAAATAATAACCTAGAGATTAGGATAATTCTTGTAGGCGGTAAAATACTGGAGTTACAAGAAGATATAGGCAGAACATTATATTTTGATCAAGCAGGTGAGTTAACAAATAAGTTTGGTATAGAGCAAGTACCGGCAATGGTGGTACAAGACGGTAAGAGCCTTAAGATATCTGAAATCAAGATTTAGATTAGACGCAAAATAACTGCTGGCGACGAATAGGAAAAAGAACGTCGCTAGCAGCAAGAGTCATAAAGAATAACGTTAGTAGGTGACAAGAAGAAGAGAGAAAAACCTACTAACATAAATAATGTTAAAAGTAATAATCGGCAAGAGTCAAGAAGAATTAAAAAAAATAGTAAAAGGTAATCATGGTAATAAAGCAATATAGTGGGAATGATGGTACTAGCATTAATATTCAAGGATACGCAGAGTTTTTAGAGAAATTAAAGAATCGAGTTGCTACAAGCAGATTGAGAGCGGCTAGAGCAGTTAACACGGAGCTAACAACACTTTACCATTATATTGGTACTGAGATTTTAGATCGTCAAAAGAGATATGGCTGGGGTTCTAAAGTAATAGATAATTTGAGCCAGGATTTACACTCAGCTTTTCCTGAAATAAAAGGTTTTAGTAGTAGAAATTTAAAATACATGCGACGCTTTGCTGAAGAATATCAAGATTTTCAATTTGTGCAAGAGGTGCTTGCACAATTAACATGGTATCATAATGTAACTTTATTAGACAAAATATCGGATAAACGCACTAGATTATTTTATATACACCAGGCAATAGAGTATGGTTGGTCACGCAATATTATGGTTATGCAAATCGAGCTTGCGTTACATAAGCGTCAAGGTAAGGCAATAACAAATTTTCAAGATACATTACCATCTCTACAATCAGATTTAGCTTATCATACACTTAAAGACCCATATATTTTTGATTTTTTGAGTATAGGTAATGAAGCACATGAGCGAGAAGTAGAAAAAGAATTAGTAAAACATGTAGAAAAGTTTTTATTAGAATTGGGTGCAGGGTTTGCATTTGTAGGACGACAGTATCACTTAGAAGTAGGAGAACAGGATTTTTATATTGATTTATTATTTTACCATTTAAAATTGCGTTGTTTTGTAGTGATTGAGCTAAAGAATAAGGACTTTAAACCGGAATATGCGGGAAAAATGAATTTTTATTTATCAGCAGTAGATGATATTTTAAAACACCCAACGGACAATCCAACTATAGGATTAATTTTATGTAAATCTAAAAATAATGTATTAGCCGAATATACATTACGAGATATGAGCAAACCTATTGGTTTAGCTGAATATAGATTAACAGAAAGCTTACCGGAGGAAATAAAAACAGATCTTCCTACTATAGAAGCATTAGAAGCAGAATTATCTAAAGATTTAAACTTTAAAGAAGATAAGAATCAAGAATAAAAATATAAAGTAGTAAAATAATGAGAAGCAAAGACTATATAAATAAAGTGGTTAACCATTCACAAAAGGCTAGCAGTAGCGTGAAAAAATATTTTTGGCGAGTATGGGCATTAGATAAGATGATGACATGTTCACTAATTATGAGTTTATCAACGCTCATGATACCTAATTTAAATGATGTAATAACTCTATTTATTATTATCATGCTAGGTTTTGGATTCTATATTATAGTTGCAAGTCTATTTGATTATGGCGGGAAAAAGGTCTTAGGGCATTTCAGGAAGACAAAGTCGGAAGTGGCAAATGTGGGGCAAAATAATCCTGTGATATTTGGAGATAGCCTAGATGAACTCACCAGTAATTTATATGCATTAGGTTTTAAGCTAAATGCAAGAATCGGAGAATATTATTTATATAAAAGTAGGAATTTTATACTGCCTAATGGGGATTTTTTAGTCAAAGAAGTAGGTGGCGTGTGCAGGATATATTCTACTCGTTTTGATCTCATTTTGAGATTAACAAAATATATTAATCTGCAATTTTCAAATAATTATAAAGATATAGAGCAAAAAGATAATGCTGACAACTATAGCACATGAAGTAGGAAAAATAATATTATAGTACTGGTGAGTAATAGAGCTGCGGATAGCTTCGGCTACGAAACACATAATGCTCCAAATAACTATGCGCTCTAGCCAATGTATAGTTACTATAAAAGTGACTGTACCACTAAGATCAAAATGAGCATAGCAATTGGTAGTCATTGAGCAGAATATGATAAATAAGAAGTATTTTAAACAAACACTAAAATATTTAGTAACCATAATAAGCAACCAACAAATACAAATAAAGGAGCAACAGTTTAAATAGCAATGAAGTATAATATGAGAAGTCCGATTCTCTGCAAAATGCTTGCCGGCGACGCAGAGAATCGGATGATAACACAAAAGATCATCATACTGATAATGGCAATTTGCATGCCTTTTTCAGTATCTGCAAATATTACATGTCAGGGACGATTTGTCAATCCCGTAACGGATATATGTTGGTCTTGCATATTACCTATTTCCATCGGCAGCATAAATATCGGCAAGGGAATAGCACCTAAAAAGAGAGATACTAAGAATCCAAGTAGTCCTATTTGTATGTGCACTAAAGCAAATATTCCAACGCCAGGGATATCTATAGGATTTTGGGAGCCTGTGCGTTTAGTAGATGTGACAAGGACGCCATATTGTATGACTAATTTAGGCGGTGTATCTCTTGGCAGTGATAATAAAAAAATAAGTAGTTTTAATAGGAGTTATGCGGATAGCAGTTATAGACATGATAGCTTTTATCACGTGCATTACTACGCTTATCCGCTCATTTACTGGTTAGAGTTAATTACCGATTTTATGTGCTTAGAAAAAGGTAGTTTTGATGTTGCTTATATGTCGGCGTTTGATGTTACTTGGAACGATCCAAAGCTACAGAGTTTATTAAACCCTGAAAGCATATTATTTGGTAATCCCATAGCACAAGCAGCATGCAGTATGGACTGCTCTGCTGCAACCCTTAAATTACCAATAGATAGCATGTTTTGGTGCGGCGGTTGTCTTGGCAATCTATATCCTTTTAGCGGAGCAAATGCGGATCATGAGGGCGGCGTGCAATCTAGTAGTTTACTGACTTTAAGAGTTCTTGCAAAGCAGCATAGACTTGGTTTTGCAGATGTAACTTCAACAAGTAGTTCTAAGGTAAATGGACCGTTATGCCGCAAGTCTAAAAATCTGAAGATTAAAAAGAGCCAGTACAAGCTACAGATGGTCAATCCAAGAGCTACAACCGGTGGCATAGATATTGGTTGCTGGCCAGTAGGTCTTACTGATACTGCCTATAGTAGCTTTCGTGAGTATCCGTATAAAGGGCAAGATTTTGGTTATTTAATTTGGAGGAAAAAGAATTGTTGCGCACTCTAATTTTAATGATTTTATCAGTTTATTGCGTGCCCAGTTTAGGGAGTGTTTTGGAGGTATCTAAAGAAGATATGGAATTCGCTAAAAAGCTTCAGGTACAAGTACAAAACACGTTAAATACAGGACTTAAGGAAAAATATCAAGAATTTGAGCAAGTATCTAAAAATACTGCGACTGCTCAAAATGACAAAACATTAGATGCAGAAGATACACCTACAGTTTTAGGTGATGATAACACAAGACTTAGAATTTTTGTAAGCAGCTCTATGAGTTTAAATTTACTACGTAGTTACTATAAAGAAGCTCAAAGATATGGTGGTCATTTAGTGTTTAACGGT
>NZ_MXAX01000003.1:0-1981 GCF_019249195.1 Rickettsia sp. TH2014
ATGTAAGATTAAATCTCAACTATTACACCTAAACGACGATAGTTTTTTATGCAACAAAATTTACAAGCAGCATAAGAATTTATTCTACTAAAAACTGTTAGTTATCACCACCTAACAAGCTAATACTATCATTTATATTTGCACTTACTTTCAAGCTACTTGCTTGCATCCGAATCTAAAACTCTGTTATCGCCTTGAAAGTCAACTAATTTAGATTAGCCTTGATTCAATCTAGGCTTAAGCCTATTTACCTAATTAATTCCATAGTTGCTTATTAAAAATTTTTATGCTTATTTTATGCTTAATTGTAATTAAATAATTTTTTAATCTACGATAAAGTGCAATAATCATTACCTGTAGTCTTAACTTCTTCTATTTTATTTATTTCCTCTGAATTTTCATCAGGTAAGCACAATATAGTTGTTTCATTAATTGAATTAATATTTTTATATATATAAGAAAGAGTAAAAGGGTAAGCTTTTGTAAAGTCACATACTTTTTTTAACTTGGTTTCAATATCACTAACCTGTTGCTCCCTTAAATACTCTTTTAATAATTGTTTATCAGCTATGCGATAAAAGTTTAAAGCCATAAAATTTTTAAGGTTAAAAGTTATATTTTCATTATCAATAGAAAAAAGATTATTTATAAATAATGATAATTTCCTTACATATTCTTTATTACGATCAATTAGTGGTTTAATTTTCTTTGTTTCTTCGTATAAAATTTCTTCGTAGCAGTATTCAGTTCCCACTATTTCTACATACTTATCTGCTAAAAAAATTGTACAATTAGTGATAGTATAATTCGTTTGTATAGCTTGGGTAATTGCTTCTATCCCGGTATGTTCTATTAAACTCTCTTCAAGTTCAAAATGTGTTAAGGTAGTATCTGTCCTAAGAAACTTAGCAATTTCTATTGCATCTTCATCCCATAAATATTCAAGTTTAAGTTTAGTAGCACCATTCGTTAAACTTGTCGCTTCCTTGGTAAATCCTTTTTGCTTTAAAAATTCTATTAATTCTTTCATATTTCTATTATTATTAAATTCTGTAAATTTTAATATTTTGTTAAAAATAAGCTTATAGACAGATAATAAGGGGTTTTAAGAATGCAATAGAAATTTAATTAAAGGTGTAAATAAATAAATTGAGGTTGATTTAAGAAATATACAAAGTTAGTTTTTTTTGATAATATTTAAAATTCGGAATTTAAAAGAGATTTAATACAAAAATTAGACATTTGGGAACATAAAAGGAACATTCAAAGTTTTTGCTAAATTTCAAAAAGCTCTGAAACCCTTGTAGGAACTGGTGGAGACAAAGGGAATCGAACCCTTGACCCTCTGCGTGCAAAGCAGATGCTCTACCCCTGAGCTATGCCCCCGATTGTGGAGAAGATATATTGTTTGTAAGTAATTAAGATAAGCTTTTAACTAATCCCCAAGGCAATGGCTGACCGTTACTTCCTACGACTAAATCCCCGGAAGATTCATATTCAGCAGCTAGAAAGGAATTTTGAGCAGCAATAAGCTTTACCGGTTTGATTTTCTGACCGTTATGAAAATATTCTTTAGCTTGTTCCCTAGAAGTCGGGTTATTTTTGGAAGCTGTTTTTGCTTTAGCTTTAGACATACACTATTAACTTTTTTTTAAACTTGTGAAGAATATAAAACTTTTTCCTAAACTTGTCAATAACTACCGTCTAGTATCTGCAGAAAATTGTTATTCTTCCGCTATTATTCACTTTCACCGACTAATGCTACTTTAAATTATGCTATTTCTGATACCGTTTTTCCGTCATATATACTAAACCCTACTCCTCTAAATTCTACTTTTGCGTTGGTATCAGCACCATATGATACTAACAGTTTATATATTTCATCATCCTTAATATCTTTAGAAGCATATCTAACGTTTTTAGCAACCGTATGTAACGGTGTTTCTCCGTATTTTCGGTCATGCCTCCATATTGCAGTTAC
>NZ_MXAX01000004.1:0-953 GCF_019249195.1 Rickettsia sp. TH2014
GTATAAAATTAAGTATGTACTTAATATGATTAATTTACCTAAAGTGGAGCGATTAAATTGGCTCTATTTAGATATGAATAGTTATTTTGCCACAATAGAGCAACAATTAGATCATACGCTTAGAGGTAAGCCCATAGCAGTAGTTGCTAATCTGTCTGATAGTACCAGTGCTATTGCTGTCAGTTACGAAGCAAAGAAACTTGGTATTAGTACTGGAACTAAAATATTTGAGGCGAAAAGGATATATCCTGAGCTAGTGTGCGTTGTATCTAAACATGAGGAATATACAAAATATCATAAGGCCATATTTGCAGAGGTGGAGAAACATTTACATGTAGATAAGATATTGTCAATAGATGAGGCAGCATGCAGGCTTACAGGAGAGTTATGTAATCAGGATAATGCTATTAATATAGCAAAGCTGATAAAGCAATCTATTAGAGATCATGTAGGTGAATGTATAGAATGTTCGGTAGGCATAGCTCCTAACCGCTATTTAGCAAAAATAGCGTCTAATATGCAAAAACCAAATGGTTTAGTAGTAATACGTCCTGAAGATATACCGGAGAGATTGTTGGGGTTGCAACTATATGATTTACCAGGAGTAGGCAAAAGTACATATAGTAGACTTCGGGGTTATGGAATCCAAACAATTGGGCAGTTATACAAGTGCTCACCTCAAGAACTCAAGAAAAAATGGGGTAGTATTGTTGGGGCAAAGCTATGGTATTTATTGCGTGGTTATGATTTATCTAATGAGAATACAGCAAGTAATACAATAGGTCATAGTCAGGTATTAGCACCGAATCTACGTAACACTGAATCTGCTAGAATAGTAGCTTTAAGTTTATTACAGAAAGCGGCGTATAGATTAAGGGCGAAAAAGCTTCAAGCATCACGAATTATAATAACTATTCAAACTACAGATAGACAAACGTTAAAGAACAGTATTA
>NZ_MXAX01000005.1:0-1479 GCF_019249195.1 Rickettsia sp. TH2014
CTGTAAGATTAAATCTTGACTTCTACATTACTTTATCTATGATTAGAAAATTACATAAAAATTTAAATATTCCAGCGGATATTTTAATTCAAGAAATCCACAAGAAGAGAGCATGACTTAATTCTCATACTTTAGGTTTTCCTTTGTAAAACGTTACGTTCATTTGATGTATTGCTTCAAAGCCTAAATAAATTTTAATACGTTCTAGAATAATATCTTGATAATAAGGTAATTCTGCTGCCGTAGCATTATCTTCTGCTTGTATAAATAGCGTATTAATTTTCTGTTTTTTGTAAGTATATGTGGTGATTTTTAAAGGCAATGCTTTAGTGCTGAAATTAAACCCGACTATTTTATTCCAGTTAATCATGATTTCAGGCAGCAATGGATGTTGTTTGGCAAATATACATCTAACTATTTTATCGATATCCTCTTTAATTAGCTTCATTTTAATAAACTCTGCACTGTTAAAGTTATGACGGCTATTGCAAGCATTATAGATATTACGGAAAAATATAGAGATGTAACCGATATAATCATTAAAAATATATTACAAACTGCTATAATCGATACTACTTGTTTATGAGACTTACCTTTTTGTACCGCTTTTTGAAAAAAATGCTTTAGATGAGGCTGCCAAATTTTTTCTTTATTGAGTAGCCGAATTAATATGGTTAGCACTGCATCAGTGATGTAATATAAGCTAGCAATAGCACAAGCTACAAATAAATTAGTGCTTGTAAGAGCAAGCAAGAGTAAGCAAAGACCCGTTAAGAATCCAAGGCTAATACTTCCCACGTCGCCTAAAAATATTTTTGCCGGATGCCAATTAAATATTAAAAAACCACAAGAACAACCAAGAATAATCACATTTACGCTAGCTATAAAATACGGATTACCAATAGCAGGAAATTGCAAGAAACATAATATAAGCATGGTGCTAGATAGATGGATAGATTCCACGCAACTCATACCGTCTATACCGTCCATAAAATTATATATATTAATAAAACCGCTTAAAGCTATAACTAAAATAGAATATATTATTATATGAATGGAATTTACCTGCGAAAAAAGAAAAATAGCAAAAGCTGCACAAATTAAGTGGAATATTAAACGAATTAGAATAGGTACGGCTTTTAAGTCATCCAAAAAGGAAATAGAGGAAATTATCAATAATAAAGGTAATATTTTTATTGAATTAGCAAGGTTATTGCTCGTTATATATTCAAATCCGCTCAAAGCAATCATTACGACAATTACAATAGCAAGACCACCGCCGCGTGGTGTTATCTTATCATGAGAGCGACGGCTACTCGGTACATCAACTAAACCGATTGCAGGAAGATATTTAGTTAATATATATGTTAATATAGCGGTCGCTATAAAAGAAAAAATAAATAATGTGCTATAGCTATTTATATTCATAGTAACATATTAGATTTAAAACTATTGTAGAAGTCAAGATTTAATCTTACA
>NZ_MXAX01000001.1:0-2637 GCF_019249195.1 Rickettsia sp. TH2014
TGTAAGATTAAATCTCAACTATTACAATTTTTCGTAATTTGCTATTGGAGGTAACTACAGTTTATTATAATATATATCTGATTTAATATCACTACAACCTAATAATGCATCATTACAGTGCGTTATGGTACTTATAAACTCATGGAATGCAGAAGAGTTAGAGAATGTTTCCGGTTCGTAACTCTCCCAATAATTTCTGCTTCTTCTATATTATTACAAACACGCTTTAGCTTTTGACCAAAATATTTAGGAATATTCCCTAAATTTTTTGCCCAACTCCATACCATAAAATAGTTAGGATTAAAATCAGTAGGATCTATAAGAGGAGTTAGTTTAAAATGCTTCAATAAATTAGAAAAGTTATTTATGAGTTTATGAGAGGCTAATGCTTCATTGGGTACGTAATTCTCATCATCAAATTTATGAAATATTTTTAATATTTTTAGGCATATAGGTATCTCTTTTGCAAGCTCCACATAACGAGAAGATGGAAATTGTGTATTATAAAAGGTATAAGTTTGATTGATTTTAAGCCATTTCTGATCATTATTTATTACTTGTGCATCTTCAATTGGATATGCGTCATTCCCATCAATTAAACAAGACAATATATAACTTAAGGTAGCTATTTGCATACTTGGTGACCAGTTTATAGGATTCCAAGAAGACCAAATGCTAGACACTATATATTTAATAATTTCCTTATTATTTTGCATTTATTATATACCTGTTTGGGTTAAGGAAATATATTAAATGAATTTGTAAAAGATAATAAAGTTTTATTAAAAATCATTAATAATTTGGTGATAATTGTGTTAATTATACACCCTTATCTTTATATGCTGTAAATAGTAACATTAAAAAGTTGTTTACTTCTGCTAGTTTCATACTTAGGATATTCCTATTTTAAGTGTAAACTTCTTTTTATGTACAATCAATCCGATGAACAAATCAAATCTATTGTAGATGTATGGAAGATTATTGAACTTTCTACTCCTCCTAAAAATGCAACTTTAAATAGTTACTTCGCTTATGCACAAAAACAAGCTACTCAGCAAAAAGAGTTTTATAAAGAAATTAATAAAAAAGACTCTCTTTTTCTGTTACAAGATGCACCTTTTGAAAAATTTAATAAGGGAAAATTAAAAGCAGAATTACCGGATTATGACATATGTGTTCATTGGCATCTATATCTTAGTTATTTAAATTGGACTGAAGCTGAAATTGCTATTGAAGAAAAATCAATGAATTATTTGATGTAAAACCTAAAATTTTGTATGGCTCTAAGAACCGCAAAAACCCTGTATTAACTCCGGTCGTTGCACTAACGCTTGATGAAGATATGAATCTTATAGATAACTCAATGGTTATATCTACCGGTGCTTATGTTCTAGGTAAAGTTGTACGAGTAGGGTTTTCAGAAAATGATTTTGAAGATTTGATTAAGTTTGAAGATAATAGTGCTGCATTAATAGTAAATGCATCAAAAGATTCTTGCGATAAATCCGGTCAACAAAAGAAATTTAATTTAGAAAGAGTTAATTATATTGCTAATTTTATAATTAGTGAATTAAAGATCGATGAGAAATTTTTACTCAGTAATCCTGAAATATGCGTTAGACAAATAACTTATAGAAAACTTAGGAAAAATGAAAAAACTAAAAATGCTTATACTAATCAAACAACAACAGATAATAATTTAAAAGAAGATACTAAAAAGGAATTAGATTGGGCTCCTGCCCCGGCTTTAGAAATGTTTAATAGTTTTTTCTAAAACCTCTTGATTTAGTACGCAATAATATTGATAAATTTACTGAAAATTCTCCAATTACTAAATATCTCGGAGCTAATGATAAACCTCATATAAAAGATGTTTTGAGTGATTCGTTATTATTAAAAGAGTTACTTGCATCTTCTAAAATGCAGTTTGCTAGATGGCCTTCATCACCAAAAAATTGCCTAGCTACTTTACAAACCGCTGCTATTAATACGATACTACAAAAAATAGAAAATACAGAGCATATTTTTGCAGTTAACGGTCCACCCGGAACCGGTAAAACTACTTTACTATTCGACATAATAGCAAATATTTACGTCAAAAGAGCATTAAACCTTGCTACATTAAAAACTCTCGATGAAGGATTTAGTGACGATCAACATTGCTTTAAAGTTTCAGGATTTGAATATAAAATAAAAACTCTTGTCCCTTCTCTTCAAAATCATGAGATTGTTATAGCTTCTTCTAACAATAACGCAGTTGAAAACATTTCTAAAGAGTTACCTCTTTATGCAAAGATAGATAAAATTTATCATGAAGAGTTAAAATTTTTTGATTGGTTAGTAAACGATACGGATAGAAATACAAACTGGGGAATATTTACAGCAGTACTGGGAAGAAGTGCTAGTCGTCAAAGTTTTATGGAAAAATTTTGGAAACCTGAATTTCCTAAAGAACAGGAAGGTTACAAATGTAAAACAATGTTTCAATATTTAAATTTACTAAAAAGTAAGTCTGAAGCTCATAGCTTAAAGTATTTAATGCCTAAATATTGTAACTCATATATAGATACTAAGGAAGAATGGCAAAAAGAATGTTTATATTTTAATGAATTATATGTAATAGTTGAGATTTAATCT
>NZ_MXAX01000006.1:0-5076 GCF_019249195.1 Rickettsia sp. TH2014
TGAAATATGAATAACTATTCCTTCAAAAATTTTATTAATTTTCGCTAAAAAATACCTCAAAATAGCAAATCAATTAGAAAACGTACGTAAGAACTTAATATTATTTTACTATAATTATTTAAAGACTTATAAAATTTTACTTTTTAATTTTTGTTAATTTTTAAAGTCATGGTTATCTTGCAATGGTTTTTTACTGTAATTCTTCGTTACCTGAAAATTTATATCCGGGTTGTTATACTTTTCATTTTTCTGAATCCGGTGGTAGTAGTAATCAGGATCAGGCTCTAATTCCATGTCAGGGTATAATTTCATTATTTTCGGTAAAGGTTTTTGCTCTATAGCACTGATATTATACTCACATTTTAAAGCTTCAGCCGCTCCCTCTTCTGCATCACCATTTGCCGGTAAATCCATATTAACCTTTCCACATAATGAAACAATATTCTCCCTTACCTGAGGGTCTATATCCGGGTTGTTATGCTCTTTATTTTCCTGAATCCAGTCGTAGTAATAAGGGTTAGGCCATAATTCCGTGATTTTCGGCAAAGATTCTGGCGGTATAGTACCAAACTTGTACTCGCGTTTTAAAACTTCAACCGGCGCCCCCCTGTATCACCGATACAATATATTTGTGAGTAATGCAAAATCGATTTAATATTATTATCGATATCTATATGGATTATATAATATTCACGTTGTATATCATTAAGAAATGTCGCTGCTATAAGCGATATATCAGGATATTTTTCTATATTTACTAAAGCTATATTTTCTAAGTTTTCAGGGCATTGAATTATTCTATCTGAAGCCGTTAATCCTTCAAACTCTTCCTCGTCTATTTTTTCTTTTAGTCTATTTTTGTATTCTTGCTCTTTATCTGAAGGAAATACTATTTTATCGTTTTTACAATCAACCAAAAAAGGAGTTTTAATAGCATGTTTAATAAATAAATCTTTTAGTTTCATAATAATAAATTTTTTAATATATGTGGCTATAATATTAATAATTTATTATATGTCAAACAATATCCTTAGGCTATCTAAGTAATGCTTTACTAGTCGTAGCAACTTCGCTTCAGGGCTTAAGTTTTTCACTGCCCATTTTTTAATCCAAGGTTCGGCGAGTTGCCACATATTAACATTACCGTCTAACTGCCTGCCTATCCCTTCAACCATTATCAAAGTCTTTTGCAATAACAATAACTCCGGTTGTACTTCCATGCCGAAATCTTCAGTGATTTTAAATAAATGTGCAAGCAGCTTCCCTATGGAAATATTTTTTGTGGGTGCCCCTACTATAGGTTCAGTAACTGCTCTACAACTTTGAGCGAATAAATCTAAATCGGTATTTGATGGGATGTAGCCGGCTCTTAAATGTACTTTGGCGACTAATTTATAATCACGGTTTAAAAAACCGAATAGACTTTCAGCAACAGCTAAACGATCTTTTTCTTTAAGTCTGCCCATAATACCGAAATCAAGTAAAATTATCTTACCTTGCTTATTCACTAAAATATTGCCTGCATGTAAATCAGCATGAAAAAACCCGTCTCTATAGGCTTGATTGAAAAACATTACGGCGAAATTCTGAGCTATTTTTGCAGGCTCTAATCCCATTTCTTTTAGCAGCGAAGTATCATATATAGAAGTTCCTTCTAACCACTCGGTAGTTAGTATATTTTCTGATGCTAAGTCCCAATATATTTTAGGGATTATCACATTAATATCATTTCGCATATTATCCATAAGCTCAGAAGAAGCTGCCGCTTCTAGCCGTAAATCAAGTTCAAATCTCATAGTTTCATGAAATTTATCAACTACTTTAATAGGTTTTAGCCTTTTTGCTTTAGAGAATTTTGAGATAATTTTTGCAAGAAAATATAGCAGCTTAATATCTCTGTTATATTTTTTATGAATACCAGGACGCAGAATTTTCACCGCAACATATTCACCGGTTGTGAGTTGTGCTTTGTGTACTTGCGAGATTGATGCTGCGGCAATGGGATGGTCGTCGAAATGTAGGAAAGGGAGGGCGTCATTGTGAGCATTCGTAGAATGCGTGGCAATCTTTTGCTTACTTGCTGAGATTGCTTCGTCGACATAAATGTCTCCTCGCAATGATGCTATCAACTTCCTCGCCACCCCACCATCAAACGGAGGTAATTTATCTTGCAGTAATCTTAAATAACCTGCTATCTCTGCTCCTACTAAATCGGGTCTTGTCGAAAGAGTTTGTCCGAATTTTATATAAATAGGTCCAAGTCCACTTAAACAATCTATTAAGCGTTTGCCGTAATCTTCATGCGGTTTTTTAAATAATGATAACGGAGCAGTAAATAAAGCTAATATATAACCGACAAACCTGAAATATTTAGGGCTTCTTGAATCAATTAGGATTCGTTTTTTACTGATGATACGAAAAATACGTATTAAATTCAAAAAATTACTTATCATATCTTATACGCACTGTGAATAGCAACTATTCCGCCACTCAAATTTTTATAACCGACTTCCTCAAAGCCGGCTTCTTTGATCATTATTCTAAACTCGTCTTGTGAGGGGAATAACTCGATACTTTCGACCAAATATTCATATGCCTCTTTATTACCGGTGATTGCCTGACCGATGGTAGGTATAATACTAAATGAATAAAATTTATAAAAATCTTTAAAATAACTTTCTTTTACCTTTGAAAACTCAAGGCATATAAACTTACCCATCGGTTTCAGAACTCTATAAGCTTCTTTTAAAGCTTTATTAATGTCAGGTACGTTTCTAATACCAAATGCTATAGTATAATAATCAAAACTATTATCTGAAAAAGGCAATTCTTCTGCACTTGCTACAGTAAATTTAAGGTTCTGAAATAAATTAAGATCAATTGCTTTTTTCTTAGCATTCTTTAGCATCTCTTCATTTATATCGCTTAAAGTTAAAGCAGTATTATTGCCTCTATCTCTTGCTTTTTTAGCAAGCTTTAAAGCGATATCACCGCTACCGCTAGCGACATCTAATATATGAGAATTAAGATTTGGAATTTGCCTAATAAATTCCTCTTTCCATAAGCGATGTAATCCAAAACTCATTAAGTCATTCATTAAATCATACTTATCGGCGACATTAGAAAAAACGCTATTTACTAACCTTTGTTTTTTAGTGTAATCTACTTTTTTAAAGCCAAAATTTGTTTGGTTCATAGTTTTTTATTATAAATATTAGTATCAAATGCCGGAACTTCCTGAAGTAGAAACTCTTAAAAACTCTCTAAAAGATAAGTTAATTGGGCTTATTATAGAAAATGTAGAGTTAAAAAGAGATAATTTACGTTATAAACTATCCCCGCTTTTAGCTACAGAAATCTCAAATACTAATATACTGGATGTTAGGCGTCGTGCAAAATATTTAATTATACATTTTAATAATGATTATTCTTTAATAGTTCATCTAGGTATGAGCGGTAGATTTACTCTGCAATCTTCTAACTATAAAACTAAAAAACACGATCATGTAATTTTTGATTTAAGTAACGGTGAAAAGTTAATTTTTAACGATACTAGACGCTTTGGAATGATTTATAATTTTAAAACTCACTTCCTAGAAAAAGAGTTATTTAATAATTTAGGGGTAGAGCCTTTTTCTGGTTCATTGACACTGGAATATTTAAAAAGCAAATTAATTACTAGAAAAATACCGATAAAAAATTTAATTATGGATAATGGAATTATAGTCGGAGTCGGCAATATTTACGCTTCAGAAAGTCTTTATTTAGCTAGAATTCATCCGGATAAATTAGGTAGCAATTTAAGGGATGATGAAATAGAAAATTTAATTAAATCGATTAGAGAGGTATTAGCTAAAGCTATAACTGCAGGCGGCGCTACCCTTAAAGATTTTGTAAACGGTGATAACAGGCTCGGTTATTTTACCCAGCAGCTTACGGTTACGGCAGAGAAAGACAAAATTGTTTAAACTGCTCTAGCACTATTATCAAGACAAAACATTCAGGCGGAAGTACTTTTTATTGTAGGACCTGTCAATATAGTGAATTTACTTGACATATTTTTTAAAACTATTTATAAAACTCTCTATTGTTTATTCAATTAATAGTTGTAAATATACGGGAATAGAGCCGGTGATTATAGCAGGGGGTAGCAGTAAAAGACTATGACCCTTACCATCTAAGGATAAACCGAAACAATTTAAAAAAATATTGAGTGATCTAACTTTACTTCAGCAAACATTAAACCGAAATAAATTTCTAGGACAACCTACTATTATTACTTCCAAAAAATATGAATCAATCACTAAAGAACAAGCGGCAGAAATAGATGTAGAGATAGAATTAATTACCGAGCCTTTACAAAAAAATACTGCTGTTTGTGCCATTATTACGGCATTATCAGCTAAAGCACAAGGGTTTGATATCGTAGTGTTACTACCTTCGGACCATCATATAGCGGATAATCTAAATTATCTTAATACTATAAATAAAGCTTTACATTATGTTAATGAATTCGGTATTTGCACTATAGGCATTCCTATAAATTTTATAAGTGCCGAGTATGGCTATATAAACGCAGGATTATCAATTGCAGAAAATGTTTATCTAGTTGATCATTTCATTGAAAAACCTATATTAGAGCAAGCAAAAAAACATTTTCAAAGTAATGAATATTTTTAGAATTCAGGCATTTTTGTATACGATATTAACTTCTTCTTAAACTTAGCAATGAACCTTCAACCTGATTTATTTTGTATTGCAGAAAAAGCATTTAATACTGCTATAAAAAATGAGAAAAGTTTGGCAATAGACGATGAGGCTTATAATGAAATCGAAGCAATTTCTATAGACAATGCTATAATGGAATATATTTCGGGAATGGTCATGATAAAAGCTGATTTTGTTTGGAACGATCTTGGTACTTGGCATTCCTTATTACAAGTAAAACATCAAAATATAAATGATAATTATTGCGAGGGGAACGTAGTAACAAGCAATACTACAAACTCTTTCATTAGTTCTAATAATAAATTAACTACCGTAGTAGGTGTAGAAGTCAAGATTTAATCTTACAGA
>NZ_MXAX01000007.1:0-1854 GCF_019249195.1 Rickettsia sp. TH2014
GAGCTAAGTACCTAAAACCCTTGACTTTTTGATAAAAAAGTAGTACACATATAGATGTAGATAGCAAAATGTTGGACGCATTTTATTTAAAATATCTTCATCCTTGTGGGCGTTGGGTTTCTATAGTATTTAGAAACTTAACTCCTATAGTTTATTCCTTATGCTTCTGTAATTTTACAGACGCTAATTTTTCCATTATAGCACTAGTAATCCAAATAGACCGGTCCTGATTTTCCTGAGTCCTATAATAATCTAATTCTATTAATAATCTTTCAGGGATATTAATGGAAATTTTAACTTTCCCATCAGAAGTCGCTTTCTTATTCACTGAGATAAATCATTTTTAATTCAAACTTTAATACACACTACAACAGTTATTTTTATAATACAACAAAAAATATTATTTATTTATATTTTTTGTAATATTTTTAACTACATTATATAATATCCGTATTACATTAGTAATACATAGGTAATATTATTGTGTTATGAAGAGGAATTGATATAGCTGGTTAGTTTTTTTATATTAACATCTAAGTTATCCGATATAAAATTAATTAAGCCTCTAATAACTTCAGAATCTGAATATATTTTTCTATGATTATGATTATTAATTACTTTAACAATTTTTATAAGATTTTCTGCGTCTAGTTGTCTTAAACGAAATGTTTTTGTCTTATAATGAGTTGTTTTGTTATTGGATGAGGTAATAAAGCCACTTTTTTCTATAGGTTTTTCTGCAATTATTTTTGCAACAGTTTTTGAAAGTTTACTTTCTGTTAATGGGTTTATTTTAGATTTACGCATAATGTATTACCTCTTCTACTAGTAGGCTAAAATCTTGTGCACCTTTTGAAGAACTATTAAATATTTGTATAGGAAGGTTGTTAATTTGGGCTTGGTTAATCGCTTCATTTTTCCGAATAATAGTCGTTAATAAATGTTTATCCAAAGCATTTAACTGTTCATTAATGTACCTATTAGTTTGAGAATTTTTTTGTTCATATAAATTTTTTAAAATAAAAAATTTATAATCATGTTCCTCTTTGATTTCCTGTATTGCTGTTAATAAGTCAGCCATTCCATCTAGTGAATACCTCCCATAATTTGTAGGGATAATTATTGAATTTGCACAATATATAGCATTTACGGCTAAAATGCCTAGCGTTGGTGGGCAATCTAGAATTATGTAATCATAATCTTTTTTTATAGTATTTAAGTGGTTTTGTAATATTCTTTCTCTGTAAACGGTACTACTAATTTGCTCAATAACAGTTGCAAGTTTTATATTAGAAGGAATAATTTTTAAATTATTTAATTTTTCATTATGTACTATTGCTTCTAATATTAGATTATTAATATCTATCTTCTTATTAATAAAAGCAGTAGCAACTGTTTTATCGTATGAAACTGTTTCCGGACAATATATACAACTAGAATGAGCCTGAGGATCAAGGTCTATAAGCAGTACACGCGATGTTTTTTTATATAAACCAAAGGAAAGATTAACGGCAATAGTAGATTTACCTACACCGCCTTTTTGATTTATTATTGCAATAATTTTAGATGACATACACAATCTCCATGTGATACAAGTGTATTACACACGTACCACAAAATTAAATTATTGTCTAGCTAAAACTAGTAAGATACAAAAAACAGTATTACAATTGTAATACATAAGTGATAATTCAAAGTAATAAAAATCAGTAAAATAATAATATAGTTGTAATACATGTGTATTATGATTGTAACACATTAGATGCATAAAGTTATTAGTTGTTTGTAGGATATCGTCCTATTATGCAATCCACAGAAACATTAAGGTAACCCCCCCAAAAACAATCGACAAAA
>NZ_MXAX01000008.1:0-1414 GCF_019249195.1 Rickettsia sp. TH2014
TCTAAACTGCAATACGGAGGCACGACCTAGGTATTATATGAAATCAAAAAAGTTTCTATTAATCTTTCTGAAAATAACCATATTTTATGGTTACCGCTTGTTGGTGATATTATGTTACAAGGGACAACAACATATATCGAAGATAAAGTTAGAAAGTGTAAAATAGAAAATTATTTAGAAACTTAGAGAACGTAAAGGATTTAAAATTAGCTTTAGAAACAGCAAATATAGCAAGTAATAGACTAAGTAATAGACATAAAAAATTATTACTAAAATGTTTATTAAAAAATTATAATTATGAAGACCTTAAAAGCCATAAATTATTTGAAGATTATACCATAAATCAAGATAAAACGGCTATAATTCACAAAAGCTATGTATCAGAAATTAAGTTTAAATTTGAACCTATATCATTTCAAAATCCTTTAGATCGTATTACTTATAAGTATAATGCACAACAAAATATTTTCTTTATAGCAGTAGTAGAAAAAAATATTCAAATTATGGAAAAAATAGCCAAAGATCTACTTAATACTGCCCCCGTAGTTTCAAAATTACTAAAAACTACAATAGATTATCCACAATATCTTCAATTCTTAGAACATATTGTAACATTTATAAAACCTGAAAAGCAACTTAAAGTTATAAAAAATTTAATAAATACAATAACTATAAATCTTATGCGCTTAGCTCATTTTTCAGGAATATTAAGTAATGCTAAAGAATATGAAGCAGTAATAATAATACTTGAGTCTACACTACTTAATCCTCAGTTACCAACTTTAGTAAGTGACGGTGAAGAAAAAGAAGCTTTATATTGTTGTTGGACTAATCTGTGGTCAGCATATGTTAATACAAGAAATTTAGCATCAGCTGAAGAGCAATTATTGCTCATGTTAAAAGACAAACCAAATAATAGTAACTTCTATAATTTGTTTACGATTTATAGGCTCAATGGAAAATTTACAGAAGTAGAGAATTTAATACAAAATGCTTCTAATGATATAAAAACTTTAGCAAAAATGATTTTGAATTCTAACGAAATTTCTCAATCTAACTTAAATTCAATTAATCCAAATAATTTACCTGATAATTGTAAAGGCATGTTACGCATCTTTCAATATATGGCTAAATATAATAAATATTCTACTTCTGAGAAAATTTTAAATAAAGAAAACCTACGAGATGAGCTAATTAAAATTAGTAAGAGTGTTAATGAACCGTATACATTAGCTCAAATTGCATTAAAGACTAAACAATACGAACTAGCACAGCAGTTTTTAGAAAAAGTACCTCAAATAACTCTCTATCTAGATACACAAGTAAATAATACTTTTAAGGAATTAGAATTTTTACTAAACCCTGAAAAACATAGCAATCAAATCCAGGTCGTGCCTCCGTATTGCAGTTTAGA
>NZ_MXAX01000009.1:0-1266 GCF_019249195.1 Rickettsia sp. TH2014
TCTAAACTGCAATACGGAGGCACGACCAAAATATGAAACAACGACGCCAATCTTTCAAATTAAACGAGTATATTATAAACCTCCTCAAAAGCCTCTATAAAAACCTTTATATCACTTACCGTATTAGTATGGCTTAAAGATACCCTAATCGAAGATTTGGCCTCTTTTTCACTCATACCCATATTGGTTAATACATGCGATTTAGATATTTTTCCTGATGAGCAAGCAGAACCAGAGCTTACGCAAATATTACGTAAATCAAAACCTATTAATTTCACTTGTGCATCTGTATTTTGTACAGTAAATAAAGTAGTATTAGGTAACCTAGCTACGTTATTACTAACAATATTTACGTTTGGATATTCTTTTAATTTTTTCTCTAATATTTCTTGTAAACTTTTGATTTTTATATAATTCTCTATTATATTTTTTCTCATTAATTCAGCCGCTAAACCAAAACCTGCAATTGCTATAATATTCTCTGTACCTGAACGCGCATTTTTTTCTTGTCCACCACCTATAATTATCGGAGTAAGCTGAAAGCGAGAAGTAGAAATTAAAGCAGCTCCTCCCTGCCCACCTCCTATTTTATGTCCTGAGATTGTAGCAAAATCTAATCCTAACTCTTTGATATTTATAGATATTCTGCCAAAACCTTGCACTAAATCACTATGAAATTTTGCATCATATTTTTTAGCTATTTCACTTATTTTGGTTATATCTTGCAGCACCCCGCTTTCATTATTAGCCATAATTATAGATACTAATTTTTTTGTAGCACTACTTTGTGACAATAATTCTTCTAGATGCTCTAGATCAAGCAAACCTTGGTTATCAACTTTTATAACTTTAATATTTGGAGCGTAGTTTATATGGTTATAGATCGATAAATGTTCAATAGCCGATATGAAAATATCACCGTCATAAAAATTTTTCATTATTAAATTATTACTTTCAGTTCCGGAAGAAGTAAAAGTAATATCATATTTTCCCGCAAATAATGATATACCAAGAGCTGCAGCTAATTGAAAACGCGCTTCTTCTACAATATTCTTAGCAAATACACCTGATCTATGTATTGATGAAGGGTTAAGCTCCTTGTCCATCAAACTTATTATGAATTCCTTAACTCTAGGATTGATAGAAGTAGTAGCATTATGGTCTAAATATATCATATATTTAAATAATACTTAGCTCTAAAGCATCTTTAATTGAGATATTTTCAAAATAATCTCTAATATGGGTCATGCCTCCATATTGCAGTTA
>NZ_MXAX01000002.1:0-1191 GCF_019249195.1 Rickettsia sp. TH2014
AAGGAATAGTTATTCATATTTCAAAAAAATTTTATAATTTGCAGCAAAAAATAACCAAAATTGGATCTTTTTAGAAAACGTACGTAAGAACCTAAATTATATAAAGGTATTTAAATGTCTAAAAGCCAAGAGCAGGAATCCAATGATAATATAAGGCAACAGCTTGATGAAGAATATAAAAACCTTTCTTGGGTTGTAGCTGGATGGGCAGCTATTGGGGCTGAAACAGGTAACAAAAAATATGATGAGTTAAATAAACAATATCTAGATCTTAATAAAGATAATTTAGGTATAATACAAAGTGTTATCCAAGCAGTCGGAATGTCCCTAGTGCATTGCAATTTACCTGGGAGGCTTCTCAAGTTTTACCTGATCTTGCACTGGAGCTTAATAACCTCAGAAAAGCGAGAAGTGCTACCACTAATGTAGATTCTATTGAAGCCGGTTGCAAGATAATAGCAGATGCAGAATCGCTTGTAAAAAAATGCGCTTCTGTTTTACATTCCGAAACTATATCTAATAGCTCAAAAGAAACTATTTTACAATCTAAAGTTATCTCATATTTTCTCACATCTATTTTAAATAAGAGGTTTAACAAGATAACAAAAAACTTTCAAGCTTCCGAAACAGAAAAAATAAATATATTAGACAAAATAAGTCCTAAATTTGTCAGAGAATTATCTACCCTAGGAGTAGATTTAATATCTAAAGCGCTAGAAAGCGATTTAAACCCAAAACTACAAGAAATATATAAGAATATTAAACAAAAAAACGAGTCATCTCAAGGTGTTATATTAAAAAATATACATGACATTATTACTTCAGACAAAGTAAAGCCCCTTCTTAATCACGATTTAGTACAATTTTTAAAAAATCCTGATAATCAAAAGGAGTTAGTTCAGATTACGGAAAATATAATAAATAATAAAGCACAAAAAATCGTTAAACCTGAATTAATTGCAAATACAGTAGCACTACTTGCAAATTCTAGCGAAAAATTAATTGAAAGTACTCCTTCAGCTATAAAAGCTTATAGTCAGCTTAAAGAAAATCAACGTTGGACTAAAATTAACCTAAATATGAAAGAGTTAGATACTGAAACTAAAAAAGAGTTATTAAAAGGAAAAAACCTCAAATAGTAGAGTTAGTTGAAAATGCCAAAAAAATTGGTCGTGCCTCCGTATTGCAGTT
>NZ_MXAX01000010.1:0-3545 GCF_019249195.1 Rickettsia sp. TH2014
ATCTTATAATTTGCAGCAAAAAAGAACTAAGTTATTGGTGAAAATTTGTTTACGGATAGTCTCTTAAATACTATAATCAATATATGTATATAAATAGAAGGTTAAACTCTATGCCTAAAACTTTAAAATACTCACTTATTATATTTATAAGTATAATATTATTATTAATTATTATTCCTTTCTTTATTCCTTTAAATAATTATAAAGGAGTAATAATAGATAAAGTTAAAGAGGCTACAAATAGAGATTTAACTATTAACGGCGATATAAAATTATCTTTATTACCAAATCCAGAAGTATCACTATCAGAAATTAAATTATCATCAATAGACGGCACGAAAGAACCTCATCTAGTTTTCGTTGAAAATGCTAAAGCGTCATTACGGCTTTTTCCTCTTTTTAGAGGAGCAATTGAAGTAGCTTCTATAGAGTTGCAAAAACCGATTATCAATCTAGAAGTTTTGAATAACGGACAAAAAAATTGGCAGTTCGCTACATCTAATAATAAGCCTAAAGAAAATAAAGTTAGTTCTGCAGAATCTACTAATACTAAAACTGAATTAGAACTTCCCATTTTGATTAGTCATGTTAAAATTATAGATGGTAAAGTAATATATATAGAAAAAAATAGTGAGAAAATATTTAACGATATTAACTTAGATACTAAAATTAAAAGCCTTAAAGGTCCAATAGACTTTACTTTAGCTTTAAAGGCTTTGGAGCAACAGATTAATATAGAGGGAAATATTGAAGAAATAGGAAAAATAATTCCGTTAAGTGCTAATATTAATCTTGCCAGTGACAAAATTAAAAGTGAAAAAATTAAAATCGAAGGAAGGCTCGATAGCGAAAATAATTCTTTCATAGGTAACGCAAATATTAAAGGCAATACTAAAACTTTAGGTATGCCTGCTGATTTACAAAATGACTACGAGTTAACTACGGCAATTACTGCCGATAGTAAAAATATAGCTATTAAAGATGCAAGGCTTAATTATCCAAATATAGAATTATTAGCAAATGCAAATTATGATATAGAGCGTAATAACCTAAAATCAAATATTATTATCAATCCTAGTAATATTATAACCGATATTAGCTCTAATTTAGATAAGACAAATATTATGCTACAAGCGGATAGTTTAAAACCTGTACTTGATGCTCTAAAGCTAAAGACCGATAAATTACCTCCTATTATTAACCAAAAACTTACACTTAATTCTAATATAATCTATAACCCTCAAGCAATAAAATTACAAAATATTAATTTATCGGCGGCCAATAGTAATCTAACCGGAGATATTGAGCTTAAAAACTTAGCACAGGATATCGCTATTTCTCATAATCTAAAAATTAATAATTTTGAGTCGTTTATGTCTCTTATGGGAGTAAGTAATTTAAGTAAGATTGGGGTATTACAGTTAAATGGGGAAGTACAAAAAATTAAAGATACTTACCATATTAATAATAAAATATCTGCTTTTAATACTAACATATCTATTAAAGGCGATATTAATTTAGCAGCTCAGAAACCAAATTTTAAACTTAACGTATACAGTCCTTTAGTTAATTTGGATAAAATTCTTGTAAGTAATACCCCTACTACTGTTCCAAGTAAAACTAGTAGTCCTGCTACTCAAAACATCTCTACAGCTAAAAATAATTCTCCTTGGTCAAACAATCCTATTAACTTAGGGATTTTAAATGAAATTGAAGGACAATTATCCACAAATATTGATAAACTAACTAACGACTCATTAATCATAAATAATTTAAAAGTAAAATTAAATATCACCGGTGGCACACTGAATATTACTTCAGTTAATGCGAGTATTTACGGTGGCGAACTAAGTAGCACCGGTTATGTGAGTTCAGGAAAAGATCAAAATGCTGCAATTAAAATTGATTTAAAAAATGCCTACTTAAAAAGTTTAACTCCGCAATCGGGTAAAATAAAAATAACCGATGGACGACTAAGTTTTAAAGCCGCTCTTACTTCTCGCGGTAATAGCGTTTATACATATGTTAATAATCTAAATGGGCAATTAAACGTAAATAGCGATAACGGAAAAATAAGCGGGTTTGACTTAAACCGAATTGCAGATGCAGTACATAATGCTAAAAATACCGAAGGAGTATTACGGCTTATTAACAGCTCTTTTAGCGGCGGATCAACATCTTTCAAAAATTTAATTGCAAGCGGGAATATAGCTAGTGGCAAGCTTGATTTAAGCGAATGTAGTTTAGATGCTACGCCAGCCAAGGCAAATGCAAGCGGTCGAATTAACTTACCACAATATATGATGGATATTAGTGCAAGCGTTACTATTGAGGAGTTACCGCCTATAGCCGTTAAATTATACGGATTCATAAATAACCCGCAGCATAAATTAGATATTCAAGCTTTTCAGACATATTTAGTTAAAAACGTATTTAATAGTATTATTAAAGACCTAAAAAGCGGAGAAAAGAAACCTGAAAATATTATTAAAGATGCTTTAGGTCTTAGAAAGAAACAAGATACAAATACAGAGGAACAAAGCAGCCCTCCACCGGAAAACCAACAAGCGGATCCTGTGAATAAACTGCTACAAAAAGGATTAAAGAAACTGTTTTGATGTGACCGTCACGGTCGTTGTATGACTTATTATTTCTCTCTGTGTCATCCCGTGATTTATTCGGCTTTGTTGCGTGGCTCAATGTCATGCCCACTTAGGAAGGAATCCAGTAATCCTTAATGTCACCCCGTGGCTTGACCACGGGGTCCAGGTTTTTAAATAAATCATGGGATGACAGAAAACTGGATTTCTGCCGTTACTAAAAATGACATTGTACGCTTTTTCTGTGTCATACAACAACGCCTTCTTACAATAACGACATATATATTTAATTAGGAATACCAACTATTCGCATTTAAGTGCATCCCCCAATTGATAAACTTCTATTATTTCCTCAGTATCTAATACCAAATTAGGTATGTTTTTAGGGAAATGTTGAATTGCTTCAGTAATTTTTGCTGCTTCTTCATCATAATTTGCCTTTTTCAACAAAATAATAAAATCTTCATATAATGATTTTTTATTTGGATTTAACCCTATAGCTCTTTTGATAGAAGCGAGTGCTTCCTCCGGATTTATTTTATGTAACTTATTAAAAAACTCTTCGTGATAGTATGCTTTACTTGGATCTAATTCAATAGCTTTCTTTAATGATTTAATTGCATTATCTTGTTGTTTTTCCATTAAAATAGAACTTAAACTATGAAAAACTTCAGCTTCCCTATTGTTATATTTTTCAGTTTTATTATAAGTTTCAATAAAATTTGAAAGTTCTTCAGGATCAGTTTCAACGAATTTTCGTAGATTGGCTTTTTCTTCTTGATATTGATATCTGTTATGAAGAGCGAGACATTTTTTAAACAGCTCTGCAATTTCATCTTTAGTCATAATCTATACTCCATTAATCTACTATAATATAAAAAACTAAACCGGTAAAGCTAATATTTACCCATATTGTTTTTTCGGTCGTGCCTCCGTATTGCAGTT
>NZ_MXAX01000011.1:0-2352 GCF_019249195.1 Rickettsia sp. TH2014
TAACTGCAATATGGAGGCATGACCGAATCTTTAAAGGAAAAATATCATCAATAATGACATATTTAGAAAAAGAATCGGATGATCACCCTAGATGGGAATATGAAGAAACTTTAGCATATTATTTAGAAACTAGAAAAAATTATGATGAGCCTAAACCTGAACCTGAAATAGAAAAAAGCGAAGAGGAACCTAATTTAGATTATGCAGAATTAGATTTAAAATATTATGAAGAATCTTTAGATTATTACTTAAATGTTATAGGGTAGGGTAATAAAATTTTCCTCTCACTTGACATTATAATAATAGGCAACTATCTTAAGTGTAAAATTAAAATAGGGTATTTATGATAAGATATTTAATAATTTTATTTGCTTCTATAGCTTTAATTGGTTGTACAGGTCAAAAAACTACGAAATCAAAAGAAGTAGTAGAACTTGACGGTGATCCAAGTTATGCAATTATGAAAACAATTGATAATACTAACAGAAATATCGCTAATACTACCTCATCTCTTCCGAGTACTCCGGTTAGATAGGAATGCTTGTTATTATTTCTTCCGCTAAAACTCTTAATTTTGAGAAGTTAGCTCTTAAGACAGAGCTAACGACTCCTATATTCCCTAATTTAACTAATCAGTTACTTTCTACACTCCAAAGCTATTCTGAGAATCAATTATCGGAAATAATGAATATAAGCGCAAAGCTTGCACATATAAATAAAGAAAGATTTAAGGATTTTGATAATCAAAAGAGTAAAGCAGCTATTTTTGCTTATGCAGGAGATGTTTTTAATAATATACATGTAGAAAAACTAACTAATCATGAACTAAATTTCCTACAATCACATTTGCTTATTATATCAGGTCTCTACGGAGCCTTAAAACCACTAGATGCTATTAAGCCGTATAGATTAGAAATGACAACAAAACTAAATGAAATAAATTTAACGAGCTTTTGGCAAGATGAAATCACGGATTATATTAATAAAGCCCTTGCTAAGCATGAAAATAAATATTTACTCAATCTAGCATCACAAGAATATTCATCTGTAGTAAATCTAAATAAGCTTAAATATCAATTAGTTAACATTCATTTTAAAGAAAATAGAGACGGAAAATTATCAACAATTGGAATAAATGCTAAAAAGGCTCGTGGGAATATGGTGAATGTTATCGCTAGTAACTCAATTGATTCCCCTGAACTACTTAAAGATTTTTCATATTTAGGTTATGAATTTAGCACAAAACACTCATCCGATAGTGAATTGGTTTTTATTAAGGAGTGAGATGGTGGGTGATAGTGGACTCGAACC
This sequence comes from Rickettsia sp. TH2014, assembly GCF_019249195.1. Lineage (NCBI taxonomy): Bacteria > Pseudomonadati > Pseudomonadota > Alphaproteobacteria > Rickettsiales > Rickettsiaceae > Rickettsia > Rickettsia sp. TH2014. The sequence continues at coordinate 1,312 of NZ_MXAX01000011.1, forward strand.
ACCGACCTTTACGATGTCAACGTAATGCTCTAACCAACTGAGCTAATCACCCTTATAACGCCAATTATATGTATAAGCTTTTGCAAGCAAAGCCTTATACATAGTTAGCTTATAATTTTAAATTCTATATTTATTGCATAATGTACTAGATTTCAAGCTTTATTTCTATTATTTATAATATTTTATTACTTAGTCTATAATTTTATGGTGGATTTAAAAACTAAAACCTTCGATTTTTCTCAAAATTTTACTATTTCCCTTGACGGCCCTGCTGCTTCAGGTAAAGGGACTATCGGTTTAATATTGGCAAAAAAATTTTCTCTTAAATATTTTCAGTCAAGTATTGTTTATAGGCAGCTTGCTTTTGACTGTATTAATCAAAAAATAGATGTCACTGATATAGATGCAGTAATTGCTTTATCTAAAGAATTAAAACTCGGTAATAATTTTGACTTAGAAAATGAGGATATAGGGAATATAGCCTCGCAAATTGCCGTAATAAGCGAAGTTAGAAATAATCTAAATAAATATCTGATTAATCTAGTAAAAACAACACCAAGAATCATTATGGAGGGTAGGGATATAGGTACCGTTATTGCACCTGACGCCGATTTAAAGGTTTTTATCACTGCAAATCCTCAAATTAGGGCTGAAAGACGATATAAGCAGTTGCAAGCAAAAGGAACAACATGTATACTCGATGAGATTTTACGGCAAATAATTTTGCGAGATAAAAGAGATAAAGAGCGAAAAGCCGCACCGTTATTACCGGCTTCAGATGCTTTAATTATCGATACTTCAGAGCTTTCAGCTATAGAAGTCGTAGAAGAAATAACGAATTACATGAAAAATAAAATAACTTGAAAAAGTGCTAGTTATTTTATTCGATTTTGTGGTGTTGTTGCATGGATACCAGAACCGTCATTGCGAGTGACTGAAAGGAACGCGGCAAACCAGAAAATAATTAAAAAAATGCTAATTTTTAGCCTTTTTACTGGATTGCTTCGTCGCATTACTACGTAATTCTTCTCGCAATGACGG
>NZ_MXAX01000012.1:0-3782 GCF_019249195.1 Rickettsia sp. TH2014
AAAAATCTTATTAATTTTCGCTAAAAAAGCCTTTTAATTATTAATTAAAATTAATTTACTGATAGCCTCTAAGACTTAATTGTCAAATTCATATAATTTACTCAATTAAAGATTGAAATAAATATTTTCTAGGTCATTCTTGTGTGGATCGGTTTTTTCGTCATTGCGCGGAAAATTACGAAGTAATTGACGGGGCAATCTCAGGAGTTAGTATTACTTTATGAAATTGCCACGCTCTCTTCGTTCGCTCGCAATGACGACCTGGGTATCCTGTTCAAATTTCTCTTTGATAATTTAAAACGACATAATCTTTAGTTATAAGAGGGAAAAACCCTTTATTGAAAGGTAATAATTCGGTTGTTTGATCTAAAAATTCTATTTCAATTATGTCACCGGCACCAAAATCAAGAATATTTTTAATTTTGCCTATTTCTTTATGATCTTGGTTTAATACAGGTAAATGATTTAAATCCGCTATATAAAATTCATCTTCTTCTAGTTTCGGTAAACTTGCTCTCAAGCAAAATATTTTATAGCCTTTTAAGTTTTCTGCTTCATTTCTAGTAGTTATATCATTAAATCTACAAATTAATTCTCCTTTGGCATTTTGGCTAATTAGCTTAATATGTATATCTTCTCCTGACTCACTTACTAAATTTCTTTCAAGTATTTTTGTAGCAGGTTCGGTAAAAGATTTTAAAATTACATCACCTTTAATTCCATGACATGATTTTATTACACCGACTAAAATTAAATTTTCTAAAGAATTCATTAATTTACCTTTAAATTTTGATAGTTATATATAATAATATATTTAAAAACTTTTTTACAGACATGATAAAAAAAATAGCTTCCGGCACTATAATTTGTTTCTCATTATTGTTATTTATAATCTTTGGTGCATTATCTTTTGTTAACTACAATTCAGTTACCAATAATCTTACCAGACATTTAGGAATTGCAAAAGAAAATATTGGCAAAATAAAGATGAATAAATTTCCTTTGCCTTATTTAATTATTGAGACGATAAAGGAAGGAGGAGAGTTAGATTTAGAGCAGATTAAAATTCATTTTTCGTTGTGGTCGCTTATAAAATTTAATCCTAAAATTAATAAAATAGACATATTAGATGCTAAATTTTATTCTAATTCTAATGTATTAAGTATTTATAATCATGAAGAGTTAATAAAGAGTTTCTTTAAATATAAATTACAAAATATAAATCTAAATGTTACTAATCTAAGTATTATTAATAAACAAGACTATTCTATTTTAAATTTTAATAATTGTATATTAAAAAAAGAAAATGCTTTATCATCTAATTACATATTTAAAACTACAAGTAACTATATAGGTAAAATTTCAGGTTCAATGAATAAACGTGACGATATAGTAGATTTTAGTCTTGATATTGATAATAATGATTATGGTTTTAAGCTATCGCAAATTTACAAAGATTTTAAACTTACTAGCGGTAGCGGTGAATATCAGATTAAAAATTTAGCATCGGTAATGTACAATATATTACCGGATTTAAACCATCTTTTTAATAAATTTAATCAAAATGAGGCAGTAAACGTTAAATTTAATATTTCAAATAATGAAGATGAAATAGAGCTAAAAGACATAGTAATAGCATCCTCTTTTATTACAGGTAATGGATTTGTTAACATTGCTAAAAATGATAATATTACTACTAATGTGAAATTAGATTTTCCTAAAATAGATCTAAGTTCGTTAATTTCTCCAAATGCAGAGGTAACATTTAATACTTCTTCTTCAAATATTAGATTTATTTTTGCTGACAAATTGCTTAAAGCAAACATAGCAATCAACGAAATAATATTAAGTAGTAATGAAGCACTAGAAAAAATAATCTTTTCTTCTAACTTATCAAAGGGTACTTTAAAGATAAATGAACTTTCAGGTAATATTAAGTCAGGTGGAGCATTTAAGCTTACAGGTAATGTAACACAGAATGCTGTTAGAAGTATGTTCGATGGACAGCTATATTTAAAGCATAATGATATAAATTCGTTACTGAATATTTTAGGATTTAACGATGTTACTATTAAAGAAGCTATTCCTTTTAGCTTGTCGTCGGATTTAAAACTCACTTTAATAGATTTATTTTTTAAAAATTTATTACTTAAAGCAGACAATTTAAATTTATCGGGAAATTTTTCTAGTAAATTTATTGCTCAAACACCTCGTTTAGATGCTACGCTTAATATATCTTCACTTGACTTAAGCGGTAGGACGTATCCGGTAATTTCGCCTCTTATCGAATTTACAAAAAATTTAACTAAAGATATGAAAACTTTAGATTATCCAAGTAAATTTATTCCTATTAGAACAATAGGATATTTAGCTAATTTAGATATTTTGATAGATAGCGTTAAGTATAACGATCATGTATTTGACAAAATGAATTTGCTTGCTAAAATCATACCGGCTAATATAAAAATTAGTAATTTAGATTTTAAAACCGCGGGCGGCTATTTATCAACTAGCTGGAACTTAGATGCTTCAAGTGTGTTACCGTCTTTGACCATAGAAATTAAGGACGGTAATCTCACTACTGATTTATTATCTCCGGCAGGAATGCTTAATTTAAGAAATAAATTAATAAATGATTATAGTTTAGATAAAGCTATATTGCAATTTTACGGGACATTATCAACATTATCACAGAATAATTTAATATTGAAAAATGTTAAATTTTATGTAGCAAATAATAATAATCTATTACAATTTAATAATATTGAAGCAGAATTATTAGGCGGCAAGCTTCAAGGTAGCGGCAATATTTTATTGGAACCTTATTCTATAAATTTCGTATATGTTTTAAATACAATAGATTTAGATAAAGTTTCGGCTCTTATGCCTAAAATATTTACTGCAAGTAGCGGAAAAGTAAGTATAAGCGGTAGTTTAGGGACTAACGGTAATAGCCTTCAAAGCCAGCTATATAACCTTACTACAAAATCACAATTTGCTATAAACAATATAGATGTTAATAATTTTGGAATTGATTCTTTTATAGAAAAAATTAATACAGCTGATTATAAGGTGCAAAATTTAGATAAAGATATAAATACTGGTATAACCATAGGACAAGAAAATATTAGTGGCATAAGCGGTGATATTGAACTACAAAAAGGTATTGCCATGTTAAAGAAAGTAAAATTTGCAACACAATATAGTAGCGGTGCGGCTTCTTTTGCAGTTAATATATATAATTTTGATATGGATGCATCTAGCATTTTATCATTTTACGTACCGGCAAGGCTTGTTAAATTAAATCCCTCAAATACAAGTTCCGATAAAGATAGTTTGGCACATCTTAATATAAAAATGCAAGGGAGTATTTTTGCTCCTAAGAAAACTTTTGATAGTAGTGAGCTAAAAAAATTACTTATACCACAAACAACTGAAAACAAAACTACTACAGATAACCATTAAAAAATAAAAATAAATGACTAATACTAAAACTTTAGAAGAAAATATTAGCTTTGAAGAAGCTTTAAAAGAGCTTGAGGAAATTGTTAAAAAAATAGATAACGGACAAGAGAGTCTAGAGACGGCAGTTAATAGCTTTGAAAGAGGTATTTTACTTAAGAATCATTGTGAGAAAAAACTAAAAGAAGCTCGGTTAAAAATTGAAAAAATTACTAAACTTGCTGATTCTACAGTGGTCTTAGAAGAGACTGAAGTGTAGCTCGCAAGGCATTACCTGTCTGAATAGCTAGTCGTCATTCCCTCGCAAGGCGTTGTTGCGT
>NZ_MXAX01000013.1:0-552 GCF_019249195.1 Rickettsia sp. TH2014
ATTTGATACATATACGCCTAACTCAACAAGTCATGCTATAGAAGACTACCATCTGATAGGTAATAATGTGCAGTTAATAGCGGTAGAAGTCTAAAAAGTACTATTGTTATTGAGCATCATTTTTTATGTGTGTAGTGTCAAGACTTTGATTCTCTGTTTTAATAAAAACAGTTCCACCTGAAGAGCGAGTAACAGAATAGAGGTTAAGGTGTTTATAAAGCATTATCAATAAATTAGTATAGATTGAAGAGTGCTGATTATATAAACTCGATTATACTAAGTCAATTTTAATAAGAGGCTAATTGTTGAAGCTAGTATCTGAAATTACCTAATGTATGACAGTCTCGTTAAACGGTCGTTTTTTGAGACTCAAATGAGAATAAGTACAAAACGCATAATTGCCTTATTAGAGTCTTCCCAATTAACATTTCCTAGCATTATGCTGAAAAACCTATTGAAAACTTTTACGTGACTGGCTCTAAGACTTGATAAAGCTGTGTCAGCTAAGCTTCCACGTGGGGAAAAGTGTAATAGTTGAGATTTAATCTTACA
>NZ_MXAX01000014.1:0-2150 GCF_019249195.1 Rickettsia sp. TH2014
AATGTAAGATTAAATCTCAACTATTACATTATGTGTATATATATTAATTTAAAAAATACTCTAAAGTGGTTACGACTCGTATTTTTTTATTTATAGACTTCGAAGCCATTTGGTTGTTCAAGTAATCGTCAGAAGAAGTTTGCAAAGCAGGGCTTATAGAAAATATACCTTGATTAGCTTTTTTAATTGACCAACTTTACTACCGGAATCATTCGCAAATCTTGCTGCTGATAATCGAGCATTTTTAATAGCTTCAGTTAGCATTTCTGGTTTAATATCATTGAATTTAGTATATTCATAATATGGCTCTCTATTATTATTGCCATCAGTACCAAATGTAATGCCTTTTTGAATAAATAGATTTTTTTCTTACTTACTTTATCGACCAAATTCACATTTTTGCTTTTAAGAATAATTGTTGCATTAATAATATAACGAGAATTTTGAATATTTGAGTCTCGCTAACTATTAATCATTAAATCATTTAACTGATAATTACCAAGAGAAATCTCCTCTTTGTTAAAACCTTGATCAACTAAAAAGCTAATTATAGCAGCTCTATCAGTTTCTATTTTCTTATTAATTTCTGATAAATTATTACCGGTAGCTGCAATGGTGATCGGCCATATTGCAAGATCTGCGCTAACTTCTTTTTCTGCTAACCCTAGCACAACAACTGTTCTATCAAGTAATTTTGCTTTTAAGAATGAATTACTGACTAGAGAAGCTGAGATTATGATACCAGCTGCTATTATAAAAGATGCTATTATTTTGCTCATATTTTTATTCTTCCTCATCTTATACCGTTATTATTAAATTTTAATAAAATTTAATGGTTATAGTTTAACTATATTGGAACTATATCATCAATCATAGGCATATTAGAAGTTACAATTATTTCTAATACGCATAATAGTTTGTCTACTTATATTAAAATGTTTTGCAATAGCTGCAATAGTCATGCCATCTTGTAATTGTTGTACGACATGTATTTTTTGTGATTCTGATAAGATTTGAGGGCGCCCAAGAATTTTACCGTTTGATTTAGCTCTAGCAAGACCGGACTGCGTACGTTCAATTAATAAGTCACGTTCAAATTGTGCTACGATATTAATTACGCCCATAGTCATTTTTCCTGCTGAACTAGCAAGATCTATACCTCCAAGTGCCAGACAGTGGACTTTAATGCCCATTATTTCTAATTTAGCAACAGTAGTACTGACATCAATAGCATTACGCCCTAATCGATCTAGTTTTGTTACGACTAGCAGATCATTTTTTTCCATTTTATCGAGCAGACGTGCAAATCCTTTGCGTCTGCTAATTGGCATTGATCCAGATACTGTTTCAGTAATTACTCTATGAGGTTCGATATTAAAACCTGCTGTTTTGATTTCTTGAACTTGATTTTCTGGGCTTTGGTCAATTGTAGAGACACGAGCATAGATGAAGGTACGAGACATTATGTTATATTATTATATTGTGTTACATTAATTGTATCAAAAAGGGTGTCCTGAATATAACATATGTCCTAAAGTAGGTCAATATATTTTTAGGACATTAGAATTAGAGATGTCCGAAAACGACCCTTTTTGGACAGATAGAGTGCTACTTTTTTTGAGATATAAGAGTTTTGTGAAATCGCTTTTATGAACTATGTTTAAAATTAGAAGCACAAAGGTTTAACTTGTGTTTTAATCAAACTGTATGTTGCTACCGTGGCCGATTACCTCTATATTATTATTGTTACCTCCTCTTAAACTAGGTATGAATTCTTGAGCCTCTACATTTAAACCGATCTGGGACAAGTATTGCTTACCTTGGATATAATTACCCCCGCAACCATAAACACAATTTAGCATTCGAGCATAATACTGTATAGCCTCAGTTTTCAAATCATTTAGCAGTAGTGTTGATCCTGCAAATTGATGGCTTTTAATTTGCTTCAACATGTCGTAATTATATGTTTTGTTTAGTCCTGGCATTTTTCTAATCCTTTGCTTTAATATATAATTGCATTTCTTGGTTTAAAGGCATAATAAAATTATGATGCAAGTTAATGTACAATGCGTGATGCGTTATCACTCATCTTCTTGTTGAGACCTCATTAAATACCTCTGATTATCTGTAATAGTTGAGATTTAATCTTA
>NZ_MXAX01000015.1:0-1538 GCF_019249195.1 Rickettsia sp. TH2014
AATGTAAGATTAAATCTCAACTATTACATGTAAAATGTTTTAAAAATATCGTTTCTTTTGCTTGTTTAGGAAAAAGATGTGGATAAGGGTTATTGTGGTTGGTCATATCTGAAAATGTCCGTAAAATTTCTAAATAATAATTAGTTAGCCGCTAATTTTGGATTCTCGCCATTCATGACCGTCTTGTTCTTGCTTGCAATCCAGTTATCAAAATCTTCTTTGTTTACTACTTCTATAGCAATCGGCATGAAGCCGTGATTGATGCCGCAAAGCTCCGAGCATTGTCCGTAATATACACCTTTCTTGGCAACTCTTGTCCATGTTTCATTGATTCTTCCAGGCACTGCATCTATTTTAAACCCAAGTGACGGAACGGCAAAACTATGTATTACGTCACCTGCGGTAATGAGAAACCTTACGGTAGCATTTTCAGGTATAACAATTCGATTATCAACGTCTAATAATCTTTTTTGGTCAGGTTTTAAATTCTCATCAGAGATCATTACGCTATCAAATTCTAAATTATCATGATCAGGATATATATAATGCCAATACCATTGATAACCTACTACTTTAATAGTTAAATCCGTTTCGGGTATTTTTTCGACATGACGCACTATTCTAAAAGACGGCACTGCAATAATAACTAAAATTATAATAGGGATTACAGTCCAAATTATTTCTATTAAAACATTATGTGAAAATTTTGCCGGTACTGGATTATTTTTTGCATTAAATCTGATACATACAAAGCCAAGTAATCCGGCAACGAATAAAACAATAGCTGTTGAGATATAAAGCAGAAAATTATGAAAATGATGTAATTCCTCCATAATCGGACTTGCCGGCGGCTGGAACGTTACCTGCCAAGGTAACGGCTCGGAGGCAAAGCAAATATTGCTAAAAATCAATAAACTAATAAAAGTAATAGACATTTTCCCAAACTTCGCTTCTAGAGGTAATTTAGATGTCGAGCCTAGACTCGCATCCTCACGTATGTTTATATACGCTGCGGTGGCAAGCGCTTCCGTGTCTCCTTTAAATTCCTCTTTATAAGCTGGTTTAAAAAGATGTCTAATAATATTTTTCATAGCACATATAAAGTTATTTCTATATATAATATAAATGTATATACAGTTTTATTAAAGTAAAAATCGATAAATTTTTGTAAAAACTACATATTTTTAATAATATTTGAGCTAGAAAGTGTTCCTATATTAGGATGTTGCAGTAAGTCAACAACTTCTATTACTTTCGCATTTATTAATTTTGCTTGAATTTGTTTATTTATTAACTGAGGATCGTGCTTTGTTACAGCGATTACAGCAGGACAAATATTTTGTACTAATCGGGCGTAATCATTAAAATCTTTTAGTTTAGGTAATATAAATACTTTATCAACAAACGTGAAAGAACTTAAAATTTTTGCTCGTTGTAATTGATTATGTATAGGTTGACGTTTTTTATATTTAATAATTGTTTCGTCAGGCTCTAAAGCGACTATTAAGTATTGTAGAAGTCAAGATTTAATCTTACAG
>NZ_MXAX01000016.1:0-736 GCF_019249195.1 Rickettsia sp. TH2014
CACCTGTGATAAAACTTAAATATTAATTTTTAGCTTCATACTACCCGCATGCGATATATATCTTCTCGCTTTACTACCATTATAAAATATACCCATTTCTATATTCTTCGCTTGCACACTAAATCCAGTACCATAGCTAAAGTTTAATCTAGACCTGCTAATACTGACATCAGGCAATACTGCATTATTAGTAGCTCGTTGCATCCGAGATCTAATCACAGGCATTTTTACAGCTACGTCCTTATGTACAAAACCATAAATAACAGGTGCTATACTGACACTTTTACTTAAGTGATGATCATAATTCATCTTGATACCTGCCATTGTCTCTATAATTCTTTCTTTAGTTCTTGCAACAGATAAATTGCACTCCTCTTGCGCTCCTCCTGCTGATACTTCATCATACGATGCATCTCGTATCTTGCTGTATTTTATGCCTAATTGCGGCACAATCTTTAGTCGCTCAGATAATTTATATTGAGTGCTAACCATGCCCTGCATGATATTGCTATATGCCTTATGACTACTTATAGCACTACTATCTAAACCTCTTCTTGCGCTGCTTTTTATATTACTTATGCCGTATATCCCTATACCACTTATGAATATATTTTTATTGTATGGCTCTACCTGTCCATATACCGAATAGAAATCACTCGTTACTTTCGATCTATCGCCTAATTTGTTATTACTGAATTTCAGATGATTATCTGCTTTCGTATAACTCATACCAAGC
>NZ_MXAX01000017.1:0-878 GCF_019249195.1 Rickettsia sp. TH2014
CTAATATATCGCCCTGTTGACTTAAAATTTCTTGCTTCCTTTGTGCATCTAGTTGCTCTAATGATAAAAGACGCAATGCTGCTTCTTCTTGACCTTCATCGAAGAGCTTGCTATCTAAAAAATCTCCTGTTTGTTGGTTTGCGTTTTTTGTATTTACAAACTGAGCTATATAAGGATCTTTTATAAGCTCTTTATACTTTTCTTTTGCCTTACCTAAAATTTCATCATTTTTTTTACTAAAAAGAGTAAGAATTTTGTCTGCATCAGCGGCAAAATCTTTAAGTGTTAATTCATCGCGTATAAGAGATATTATTTTCGTTGAAAATGATGACATTAAAACTACTTGAGCAGCATCCGGATTAATTAATTTAGCGTATTTTTTACCAAATTCTCCAGTAGGGGTAGGTACTTCTAGCGATTGAGTAGGTAGTGTTTTTATTGATGAGGAAGGTTTTTTACTGCTACTAGTGCTTTTTGATGATTCTGGTTGAGTAGTTTGTCCCCCACTACCAGTATTGTTTGATGACGTTGCTTGAGATGTCCATCCCGGTGGAGGCGGTGGAGGTGGAGGTGGTGGACCGCCGGCTGCTTTCGAACCGGTGGTAAATAAATTTATTGATATACTAATAACGAAAGAGTAGGTTAACAATACTGATTTTAATTTGTCTGTTATACTCATTACTTAACCCCAATGATTATTTTTTAATATATAAACGAGGCGAATTATATAACATTTATTAATATTCATCAAGAAAAACATTATTTTTTATTAACCTATTAGTTAAATTAAAAATAATTGTTGCACCAATTAGCCGATAAGTTAGGGAAACTGAAAAAACTATACTCGGTGAATTGTAATAGTTGAGATTTAATCTTAC
>NZ_MXAX01000018.1:0-1619 GCF_019249195.1 Rickettsia sp. TH2014
CTTCAGGTCTTCTTGACGTTTACGCTCTGCATCTTTTGCTTCAGCATCCTCTAAGTTTTTCTTAGCTTTTGCTATCTCTTCTTTAGCATCGTTTAATTCTATTTCTCTTGCTTGTATTGGTGTTATTTTTTTACCTGATTCATTATCGGAATCCTCATCATCACTATCGATGTCAGATATGTTACCTCGTCTCTTAGCAAGCTCATAATTGCGTTCAGCAGTACTTAAGACTGTTTCAGCTTTTTTTAGCCGCTTTTGAGCCTCTAATATTTCCTCAGAAATTAGTGGACTAGATTCTGCATTATCGTGTTTATTTTCTTTCTTCTTGTTTAAGGCCTCTAAAGTTGTTTCTATTTTTTCTACTGCCTTTTTAGCATTTGTAACCATTTCATCTACGTAGTTTTGAACAAGTTGTTTTTTTTGTTTTGTAACTACACCTTCTCTCAATCTTTCAGATAATATTTGAAGTTCTTCTAGTTTTGTTCTAAATTCTGATAAGTCTGTCTTTGATATAAATTTCCCGAATTTATTTTGTTTGCTCTTTAATGTCTTAATCTCCGCCTCTAGTGTAGTTAGTTCTGTTATTTCTTCCGGTAATAAATAATTCTGCCAATTCTCATCCATATCATCTTGATATTTTTTAGGTATTATTTTAAATGCTTGGACTGAATGTTCTATTAGCTCTTTCCCTTTTTCTTCTACTAAGGTTAGCTGAACTTCAGCTCCTTTTAAATATCCTTGGCATGCTGTTGCATTTTTTATTGTATTGTCTTTTAGGAGACTGCTCATTTCACTAAATTTTCTTGTTGCAGCGTTAACTGCTTGCTCTAATTCCTGCTTTGCTTTTGTTATTCTGTCAACATCGTTATTATTCTTATCCTGTGCATTTTGATTATCCTCTTTCCATCCTTTATTATTCTCATCTTGTGTGCTTTGATTATCATTTTGGTTATCTGGTATACCCCAAACATTCAAATTTTCTGCTGTTCCTTGCTTTCTTCTTGCTAGCTGTTCTTCTATTGTTTCTGGGGTTGTAGGTTGTCTTTGTGCAAGTGCTTTCTTTATTCCCTCTAATAAAGGATCACCTTCTGTGTTTTCTTTTAATTTTTTATTTTCTTCTTGTTTTCGCTCTCTGTCTATTTTTGTTATAAGAGCTTTTCGTATCCTTGTGTTATTAGTCAATACATCTACGATCAATCTTCGTTGTTCTGGAGTAGTGTTTTTTAAACCTTTTTCTAAAGTTTTATTTACAGTTTCATTACTTTCATTACCATCAATATATACTATAGCTTTAGTTAAATTCTTTATTAAATCTGTTTCTTTATATTTTTGTAATATTCTAGTTAAATCTTGTTCAGTTATCGCACCATCATCTTGGAGAAAAATTTTCTCTAAAATTTCATTATTTAAGCTATCTATTAGCCCTCTTACTTCTTTTTTTGAAAAGGGAACGTTTTTTAAGTTCGTGTTGATTTTATTTTCATCAAGTATAAAACCTACTAATTGATTACTTGAAATTTTATCTAACTGCTTAGATAATTCTTTCAGTTTATCTACTAATGTCGCCTTACTGTGTTCGCCTAGAATTTCAGAATTTTTATTTATAAATTTTAATTGTC
>NZ_MXAX01000019.1:0-1093 GCF_019249195.1 Rickettsia sp. TH2014
TCTAAACTGCAATACGGAGGCACGACCTATCCACGCAACAAGGCCTCCTCGCAATGACGAGACATATCAACTACGTATATTCTTTTTCTTTATTATTTTTGATTTAGCTTTTGTAGTAGATTTATTATTAGAGGTAAGTTTGATTGAAGGTTTAGGGACTATAGGCTTAATATTAAAATGCTGATCTAGTAGCCCCATCATTTTTTGATCACGAGATGCAGCACTTTTGCCTCCTGTAACAACGGCAATCAATGATTTACCATTCCTAGAAGCAGTAGTTACTAAATTATAACCTGCCGGTGTATGAAAACCTGTTTTCATACCTTCTGCACCTTGATAATTTTTAGTAACCCTATTATGTCCGTTTACTATGTTTCCACGAAATACAAAACTGGTTTTAGCAAATAACGGATAATATTTAGGATAATCTCTTTTTAAGGCCATAGCAAGTTTAGCCATATCTCTTGCGGTAGTTTGCTGCAATGGATCATGCCAGCCTGAGGCGTTTTTAAAATAGGTATTCTTCATACCGAGCTGTTTAGCTTTAACATTCATTAAATGAGCAAAAGCTTTTTCTGAACCTTTCATGCCCTCAGCAACCGTTACAGCAGCATCATTAGCAGATTTTATAATTAATCCATTAATTGCCTCTCGAACGGTTATAGTTTCCCCTGCTTTTAAACCCAGCTTACAAGGCGGCATTTTTGAAGCTTTTGTTGATACAAGTAATTTTTTATCTAAAGGCAATTTACCGGCTTCAATTGCTTCAAACATTAAGTATAGCGTCATTAACTTAGTTAAAGAAGCGGGATAAATCCGAATTTGTGAATTATGGGCCTGCAATACTTTGCCGCTTTTTGCATCAATTACTAAACTAGTTTGAACAGGAGGTTTAGGAGTATTTTTTACAGCTTTCTTCGCTTCGCTTATGGGAGCAAAGAAAAATGTTGCAATAAAAATATAAGGTAATAAAAATTTACTAAACATTTTAAATAAATAAAATATTATTCAAATTAAATCAAGTGGGATTTTTCATCATTGCTCAATAAGTATAGATTTCATCATTGCGAGGAGGCGTTGTTGCGTGGAGATT
>NZ_MXAX01000020.1:0-4756 GCF_019249195.1 Rickettsia sp. TH2014
GTAAGATTAAATCTTGACTTCTACATCATATATAGGCTACAAATTATTTGATTTGTAGCTTTTTTCTTATAAGTTATTACACAAACTTATTATTTCATCTTTATATTTTTGTTTATGTAAATATTTGCTTTTTAAATTTAGATTTTTAAAATCCTTGTGATGCAATGGCGGGCATTTACTAAGCTTTATTAAATCTTCATTTAAAATAAAATGCTTACGAGGAATATTTATAGTTTGTGCATTCTCTTCACGATAAGCTGCAAGTGCTTGAATTTTACGGTTAAAACTCTCATCATCACTTCTATATTTTATTTTTTTCCACGCATTTTTCGGCTCAACCTTATAATTTCTAACGTCTAATAAAGAACTAAGAGTAGTTTGGTATTTATTAGTTAAATTATTTCTAATAATTATATTATTTAGCTCTTTATATATCTTATACAAATACTCCACATCTAACATTGCATAATTTAACATATCACTAGTGATAGGGCGTTTTAGCCAGTTAGATTTTTGGTGGGTTTTATCGATAGTAATACCAATTAACTTATAACAAAGGTCATCATAGCTTAGCTGTTTACCGAATCCGCAAATATTTGCTGCAATTTGTATATCAAAAACATTAGAAGGTAGGGTTTTAAATAAATTATAGAAAATCTCTAAATCTTCCCGAGGAGCATGAAATATTTTAGTAATATTATTATCTGCAAGTAACTTATTAAAAATATTCAGATCTAAGTTGCTTAATGCATCAATTATTCCGCAATATTCTTCTGCTTTAACTTGAATTATACTAAGCTGAGCATAATAGGTATAGCGACGCTCAAATTCCGTATCTATGCTTAAGCACGTCTTATTTGCTAACCTGTTACAAAATTCTTCTAATGTTTTTTGATTATCGATAATTTGCATAGAAGCTATTTATAAAGCTCCGATAATTTTTAAGAAAAGATTAGTATGAGATAACGACAAGACAACTTCAAGACCGATTAAAATAATAATAATCCACTCAAGTTTGGTAGAATGTTTATAATTAAGGTCATTTGAAAGAATGTCTAAAAGCTCGTGAATCATATTAAGCCGATGATTCATTATATTTTGCCGTATTTCTATGTCTTGAAACTCTGCCGTCATCAGATATAGAGGCTCATAGCTCGGACGACGCCAAAAGAATTCCGGAGTATCGAATATGTCGCTATGCAAACTGATTGAATAACGCTCGTTAAATAATATACCTATTTGCTGTAATATCTCCTTTTTTGAAAGCGATACGCTGCCGGTTCTAGCTAGTTCCTGCTGAATAGGAGTGGTCTGAACAATCAAGTTACTAACGGATTGCTCAAGAACGCTAAGTTTAACCGATTGTGCAAGAGCATGAGAAATAGAAAGTTTAACAAAAACTGATTTATCTGCTAAGATTATTTTATTTTTTTCTTCGTCAATAAATGTTTTCGGGGCTTCTGTATTATATTCAAAATAAATATAATCAGATACCGGCTCTTTAAGCTTATTAACTGTTACTAAATCAGTATCGTTTAAAACTATTTTTTCTTGAATTTCATCGCCGCCCCAAATAGTTACACAGCCAAACGGAAAGAAAAATATCTCTATAAAATCAGAGTCTTTATTTATCTCTTTCCGAATATATAAAACATCGTCAAAATGCTGAGGCTCAAGACCAATCTTTTTTAAATTAGTAACTAGATCACTCATCTTATATTCGGAAGAAGTGCAGTAAGATGAACATCTCATGATTATTAAGTTTAATTTATATAAATTTAGAGTATAGTAGTTAGGCACCTATAAAGTCAATAATATTATAATTATGTATGAAATATTAAGTAATAGAGAGATTATCAAAATAATAGGTTTAGATTCGGTAAAGTTCCTACAAAATCTCATTACTAACGATATTTGTAAGAGCAGCTACTGTTATACCTATTTGCTTAATAATCAAGGAAGATATTTATTTGATTTTTTCGTGTATGTTCATAACCTTGAGGAAATTTACCTTGATATTGATAAAAGTAATAAAGCTGCTTTGATAGAGCATTTAAACTTCTATAAATTTCGCTCAAAAATACAAATAATAAATTTTAGCGAAGAGTATAAAATTGTCTATTCACATCAAAAATTAGATATAGACACGCTAGTTACGTTTCGTGATCCGAGATATCCTATGCTCGGTTTTCGCTCAATCGTGTCATCTTTTTTGTCATTGCGAGAAGACGCCATAGGCGTCGACGAAGCAATCTCGGACAAAATTCCTGAGATTGTCACATTCCCTATGGTCACTCGCAATGACGGTTTGGAGAACTGCGCAACAACATCTCTCTGCGGAAGCGAGAATCCAGCTTCCTTATACCTCGAAGATAAATATAATTTCGCAATAATAGACGGTGTGGAAGATTTAATCACAGATAAATCCATTCCAAATATGTACGGTGCTGAGAAGTTAAAGGCAATTAGTTTTGACAAAGGCTGTTATGTCGGTCAGGAAGTCATTTCAAGAGCTAAATATCAAGGGGTTATAAGAAGAAAGATATATAAAATTACAGCAGATGACGATTTATCTTTATTAGTTAAAGATGAAGATATACTAGCAAGTAATGAAAAAATCGGTGTAATATGTTCAAGTTACCGTAATAAAGCTATCGCCTTAATTAGAGAAGAAAAATATCTTGCCTGTAAAAAATCTGATATCACAGTTAAAGGAATTAAAATAAACTTATCTCTCGCACCTTGGTATTAAATAATAATTAATTTTTTAATAATTACTTGAGACCCATTAAGTTTTCACGTATTACATATATTACAACTAGATGCGAACCATATTTCATGGTATTTTTTATAAAAAATAATATAAATTGGATACTTTTATGACTACAACTTTCCAATTGTTAACTTCAGGAAATATACAATATATACCGCAGTTTTTAAATGGAACTAATGTTAATGAGCTTAACAACAGCCTTAATATTTTTGAAACTCTTTGCAATTTAATACCTCAACAGCAAGATAAGAATGTTAAGAATATTTTAGAAAATACTGCAATACAAACATTAGGAAAAATGATCTCCATCCCTGAAACTAATTGGGGTAAGAAAGATGGAGCCGGTAATACTATACTTGAATGGGGTATTTGGAGCGGTTCTGCATATACAACAACGAAGTTTATAGCAATTGAAAAAGCACAAATGCAAAATTTTACACGTGTTTTAAAATCAAACCATCTTGCCTCTACGTTCCAAAACGAGCAAATCGAAAAATTTAAACAAATAAGTCTTGATATTAATATTCCTGATACACGTACACCTTGTGAATTACTTAATACCGGACGTATACAAGATATAATGTCTGTACCAACGGCTTTAAATAAAGATAATGTCAATAATGTTAACAACAATCTTAATATTTTTGAAACTCTTTGTAATTTAATACCTCAACAACAAGATCAGAACGTTAAAAATGCTTTAGAAAATACTGCTGTACAGATATTAAGCAAAATGATCTCCATCCCTGAAACTAAAATTGGGGTAAGAAAGACAGGGCTGGTAATACTATACTTGAGTGGGGAATTTGGAGTAATAGCTCTAAGGTAATGGATGTATTTCATAATAATTCTCAAATAATGGATAAATTTGTTGCAGCTGAAAAAGCAAAAATTCATAATTTTTTCCGTGTTGCTATGGAGCCGCATATTTCGGATGATTTCCGTAAAGACCAAACCGAAAAATTAAAGTCGTTAGGTTTAGATATTAACGATCTTGGTCAAGATAATCATACCGCTTTATATTCTGCAATAAATATTTATGTAAATACATATTGAAATAAATATCAGCTTATTACTAATAATCCGAGTAATCAAAATATAAGTTTATTTCAAACTCAAATGGATAAATATTATAAAATAGTTGAAAATTTGCTAAAATTTGGAGCTAACCCTTCGCTTGTAACAAATAATATATTAAATTTATTAGCTAACGGTACTTTACAAATACAAAATACAATATCTAAAATACCCGATAACGGTCATAAATATTTAGCTCAAGCAGGTTTAAAACTTTAATAAAAAATGTAAAGGAATTAGCAGAAAAAACATTAGAAAATTGTAATCTTGTAAATTCTACCGGCGGTAATAATATGATTGCTACGCTTGGTAATATAATATGGTCTATTAAACAAGATATTTCAAAAGCATCCGGTCAAGAAAAAACATTGTTAATCAACAATTTTAAAGAGCTAAAATCTTTAGCGGAGCCTATAATAGAAAAAATAGTAAAACAACAAGGATTTAATCCTAACATTATGGATCAATTGAATTCTAATACCATAGCATGGCTTGGTGAATTTGGAGCCGAATTCTTAGAAAAATGTATAAACAATATGTATACAAAACCTGATGTAAATTTCTCTGATAAGAGTGGTAGAACACCACTTGATTGGTATAGTGACTATAACGCTACTAAAATCGTAGAAACTTTAATAAAAATCGGTGGTAATGTAAATAGTCAATGTACTCAAGATGCAGCGACGCCTAGCCATAGATTATTTTTAAATAATTCAAAAGTGAATGCTAATACTCCAAAACTTCTAACTTTAAAAGCATTATTAAATAAAGAAAATAAGCCGCCGTTTGATCCAAGTATCCAGATGGTTGGTAATAAAACCGTAGCAGATGTATTAGAAGAGAAAAAACAGCTATAGTTGATTACGATGCCTGTTATAATGTGTAGAAGTCAAGATTTAATCTTAC
>NZ_MXAX01000021.1:0-2259 GCF_019249195.1 Rickettsia sp. TH2014
AATTTTGTCTTGATTTCTCAGTCCATTATATGGTGGTGATGTTTTTACGCCTATTTCTATCAGCAATTCCAAAACACTTCGGCATATTATTGATGCAATCGATCCGCTTATTTTATCGACAATAGATACGGATATAAAAGGTGATGCATTTGAATATTTTCTAGAAAAAACCACTTCAACCGAGAATGATTTAGGTGAATATTTTACCCCACGAAATATAGTTAAAACTATTATTAATTTAGTTGAACCTAAATTTCAAGAGACAATTTATGATCCTTTTTGTGGTACTGGAGGATTTTTGACAGAAGCTTTTAATTATATTAAGGATAATAATATAATTAATAATAAAGAAGATCTCGAGATATTAAAACACAATACGTTATATGGAAGAGAGATAACAAGCACTGCAAGAATTGCCAAAATGAATATGATTTTGCACGGCGACGGTCATAGTGGGATTCAGCAAGTAAATAGTTTAGAGAATCCTGAATATAGTAACCCTTTAACTAATAAGCAGTTAAAATTTGATATCATCGTTACTAATATGCCATTTTCCCAAGAAATCACTAAAAAAACGATTCAAAACAGTAAAACTGTAACAGAAAATCATATAGCCCCTCTTTACTATAATGGGATTGCAAAAAATAACGGCGATGCTGCTTGTGTTTTACATTGTCTACAAAGTCTAAAAGAGGGTGGCAGAATGGCATTAGTAGTGCCTGAAGGCTTTTTATTCAGAAGAGATACCTCTGCCGTACGTCAATTTTTACTATCAAAAGCAAAGTTGCAAGCGGTTATTTCGCTGCCGAAGGGTACTTTTTTACCATATACTGGCGTGAAGACATCTATACTGTATTTTACCGATGCACATAAACCAAATAATCAAAAAGAATATTGGTTTTATGAAGTCAAAAATATTGGTGTTACCTTAGACAATAAAAAAAGAAAAATTAAAGGAATAAATGACTTAGATAAGATTTACGCCTCTGATATTAATAAGATCTCTAAGAACCCTAGGTTAAAAGCTAATATGCTTGAACTTGGATTTAAAATTATAGATTTAGAGAAAGTTAAGAATAATAATTATAATTTAATAGGTAATCATTATAGAGAAATAAAAGAGCGAAATCGTAAATGGTCAATGGTTTCAATTAAAGATTTAATTGAAAGTAAAGTCATTATTGCAAAAAAAGGCAAAACCATCACAAAAAAGAGGGCGATATCAGGAGATATTCCCGTAATCGCAGGGGAGCAAACAAGCCCTTATTCGCATAGTGAATTCACCGATAAAGGAAATATAATAACAATTTCTGCATCAGGCGCATATTCAGGTTTTGTATGGTATCATGATTATCCTATCTGGGCTTCAGATTGTAGTGTTTTGTATTCTAAGGACGAAACCGTATTACTTACGAAATATCTGTACAATACGTTAAAACACCTGCAAGAAGAAATATACAAAATGCAAAAAGGTGCAGGTCAGCCTCATATTTATATCAAAGATATTGAAAATTTGACAATACCGATCCCATCCCTTGAAGAGCAGCAAAAAATTGTTGAAGAGATGGAGGGCTATCAAAAAATAATAGATGGAGCAAAGCAGATAATTGATAATTGGAAGCCTTATTTTGAAATAAACACGAGTTGGAAATTTTTTAAAATAAAAGATATATGTGAGATTAATCCATCTAAACAGTGTGGTGACTTAGTTGAATGTTCTTTTTTACCAATGGAAGACATGAATTCGAATAAGCTTTATACTTTTCCCAAAAAAATTAAAGAAGTAAATGAAGTTAAGAATGGTTACACTTTTTTCAAATCTAATGATTTATTGATAGCAAAGATTGCTCCATGTTTTGAGAATAATAAAATGTCAATAGTAAGGAATTTAGTGAATGATATAGGGTTTGGTTCTACTGAATTCATAGTTATTAGGGCTAAAAATGGAGTGCATATAGAGTGGGTTTATCATTGTTTACAAACATTGAATTTCATTAACGATGGGGCGTCAATAATGACTGGTTCTGTCGGGCATAAAAGAGTAAGTATAGATTTTATAGTAAACTATTCAATACCATTACCACCAATAGAGACTCAAGAAAAGATCTTGCATGACTTAATAGGTGAGCGTCACATAATAGAGAACCAAGCAAATATCATAAAGCTTTTTGAAAATAAACTAAAAACCAAAGTGAACTCTTTTTGGCAATAATTGATGTACATTAACTATAACCATGCCAACAAGGTTTATGGCAGATT
>NZ_MXAX01000022.1:0-3457 GCF_019249195.1 Rickettsia sp. TH2014
CTCTAAACTGCAATACGGAGGCACGACCGGGCATATGTTGACAGATATGATCCCATCAGATGATACACTGCTCATTAAACAACGTAACACAGCATGGATAACTAAAATAGATCATTACTTTAAAGAATATAATAAAGATATTGTATGTTGTGTAGGAACAACACACTTATTTGGTGAATATGGCTTGCTAAAGCTATTAATAGAAAGAGGATATTTAATTAATAGAATTAACAATGATTTAAGTAAAAACAGATTCTCTAGCAATGATTTAAATGAATTAGAATCATCAGCTAAAGATTTATTTATCTATAACGAAAATATAAATGAGTGGTGCATCAATAAGGAATTAGACATAGAATCAGAGAATAACCTATTATATGAAGCAATAAGTTTGGCTAATGCATTCTATGAGTTTCAAAGTGATACTAGTATAGAAAATAATAATTGTGTAGAAAGTTTAGGATAAAATTAAATTAGTAGCCAAAATAAAAATCTCCTTTTATCTTGGCTACACATTATTTAAAACTCCTTTCTAAAAGAATTTTAATACTGCCTTTCAAAGCACAAAGTAAATACAAGCAGTCCTTGAAAGAAATTTATTATGTCTCTATAATTAAATATAATTCATTAAATTAAATTTAAGGCTAAGTAATCGTGAGTGATCAAAATTTTTCTAATTTAGTACCGGTAAATATCGAAGATGAGATGAAAGTATCTTATCTTGATTATGCTATGAGTGTTATAGTAAGTAGAGCTATACCGGATGTTCGGGACGGCTTAAAGCCGGTACATCGCCGAATTATCTATTCTATGCATGAAGCCGGTAATCATGCTAGCAAACCTTATAGAAAATCCGCAAGAATAGTCGGTGACGTGATGGGTAAATACCATCCGCACGGTGATAGTGCTATTTACGACTCGTTAGTACGTATGGCACAAGATTTTTCCTTGCGTTTACCGCTTGTAGACGGGCAAGGTAATTTCGGCTCGATGGACGGTGATGCGGCGGCGGCAATGAGATATACCGAATCTCGAATGGCCAAAGTTTCGCATAAGCTTGTAGAGGATATCGATAAAGAGACTGTCAGCTTTAACCCTAATTACGATGGTTCTGAAGAAGAGCCTTCCGTACTTCCTGCAATGTTTCCCAATTTATTGGTTAACGGTAGCGGAGGTATTGCGGTCGGTATGGCAACTAATATCCCTCCGCACAATTTAGGTGAGGTTATCGAGGCTTGTTGTTTATATATAGATAATAACGATATAGAAATATTAGATTTACTCGAAGTCGTTAAAGGACCAGATTTTCCTACAGGTTCAATGATTTTAGGCATTAGCGGTATTAGATCGGCATATCTTACTGGTAGAGGTAGTATAATTATGCGAGGTCGAGCCGAGATTGAGAATATCGGTAATAACCGTCAAGCAATTATTATTACCGAAATACCGTATATGATAAATAAAGCAAGACTTGTTGAAAAGATTGCTGAGATGGTTAAAGAGAAACGTATTGAGGGTATAAGTGATTTACGTGACGAATCGAATAAAAACGGTGTAAGAATTTTCATTGAGTTAAAGAAAGACGTAGTTGCTGAGGTAGTCTTAAATCAAATATACGCATGTACGCAGCTACAAACTAGTTTCGGTGTTATTATGCTTGCTCTTAAAGACGGACTACCGAAAGTGATGAATTTGAAAGAAGTAATTGCGGCTTTCGTTAGTTTTAGGGAAGTGGTAATTACTAACCGTACTATATATTTGCTAAATAAAGCAAGAGATAGAGCGCATATTTTACTAGGGTTAACCATTGCCGTTAGTAATATCGATGAAATAATACGTATTATCAAAGCTTCAAATGATCCAAATGCAGCTAAACAAGAATTAATGGCACGCAGCTGGGATGCGTTAAATATTCTACCGCTTGTGAAGCTAGTTGATGATAAAGCAATGTTAAATGTGCAAGGCAAATGTAGCTTTACTGAGGTGCAGGCTAAGGCAATCTTAGAGATGAGACTA
Organism: Rickettsia sp. TH2014; assembly: GCF_019249195.1. Lineage (NCBI taxonomy): Bacteria > Pseudomonadati > Pseudomonadota > Alphaproteobacteria > Rickettsiales > Rickettsiaceae > Rickettsia > Rickettsia sp. TH2014. Next base: position 2,017 of record NZ_MXAX01000022.1, read on the forward strand.
CAACGTCTAACCGCTATGGAGAAAAACAAGCTTGAAGAGGACTTAAAGAACCTCGCTACGGAAATTGCCGAGTACCTTAATATACTTGGCTCTCGCACAAGGTTGCTTGAGATTTTAAAGGAAGAGTTAATTAAAGTTAAAGAAGAATTTGCGACTCCTCGTCTTACTTCAATTGAATTCGGCGAATTTGATCAAGATATAGAAGATTTAATTCAACGTGAAGAGATGGTTGTAACCGTAACGCTTGGCGGGTATATCAAGCGTGTACCTCTAAGTAGCTATCGTTCGCAAAAACGTGGCGGTAAAGGTAGATCAGGGCTCTCAATGCGTGATGAAGATATTACCACGCAAGTTTTTGTCGGTAGTACTCACACGCCAATGTTGTTCTTCTCAAATATAGGTCAGGTATATAGTTTAAAATTATATAAATTACCTTTAAGTAATCCGCAAGGTAAAGGAAGACCAATGGTTAATATATTATCGTTGAAAGAAAATGAGCATATTACAAATATTATGCCGCTACCTGAAAATCAGGATGAGTGGGATAATTTAAATATTATGTTCGCAACTGCCAAGGGTAACATCAGAAGAAGCGATTTATTAGATTTCAAAAAAATTCAGTCGAACGGCAAAATTGCTATTAGGCTTGATGAGGATGATAAATTAATAGACGTAAAACCATGTAAAGAAGACGAGCATATTTTACTTGCAACCAAAGCCGGTAAAGCTTTAAGATTCCCTGTTGGATCGCTGCGTGTTATTAAGAGCCGTACTTCCGACGGAGTGCGAGGTATGAAACTTGCTAAAGAGGATTCGGTAATTTCTATGACCGTGCTTAAAGGCATCAGCAGTACAAAAGAGGATAGAGATGCTTATTTAACAGTGCCATGGGAAAAAAGGCTTGAGATTGCTAAAGGTGAGAAGTTTAACCTTGAAGAGTTAAGTGTAACTTTGACTGCAGATTCTATTTTAGAAATGGCGAATTCCGAAGAATTTATCTTGACGGTTACAGAGAACGGTTTTGGTAAAAGAAGCTCGGCTTATGGCTATAGAATTACTGACCGTGGCGGCAGCGGTATAATCAATATGGATATTAACGACAAAACCGGTTTAGTCGTCGGTGTTATGCCGGTTAAAATGGATGATGAGCTAATGCTGATCACCAATAGCGGTAAGTTAATTCGCTGTAAACTTGAGTCAGTGCGTATTACGGGACGTAACACTAGCGGCGTAATCCTATTTAAGCTAGATGAAGGTGAAAAAGTCGTATCTGTCTCTTTAATTGCTGAAACTTCTGAAAGCGAAGAAGATAGTGAGTTAAAGGAAGATTTAGAGCAGGCAGAAGAGGTGTATACTTGATGAACTTCAAAAACTGGCTACGTCATCCTACAAGAGCTGTGGTGCTCACGTATTAAGTGTAATAGTTGAGATTTAATCTTAC
>NZ_MXAX01000023.1:0-936 GCF_019249195.1 Rickettsia sp. TH2014
CTCTAAACTGCAATACGGAGGCACGACCTACTCCTGATTCTTTTTCTGATGGGGGATTAAATTTTCATAAAGAAGATACCGTTAGAAATTTTGTACGCTTGATAAATGAAGGGGCTACAATAATTGAGCTTGGATCACAATCAACACGTCCTCCCGCTTTAATTATTAATGAAGATGAAGGATATGCAAGGCTTGAGAATGTTCTTGAAGAGCTTAGGGAAGTTATAAAAGAAAAAGAAATTATAGTCAGTATTGATGGCTTTACTCCTGAAGTAATTAAAATTGTTTTAAAAAAAATACCCTATTTCCTGTATAAACTTGGTTAAAAATAATCTAGATAATTATACATTACGATTAATTGCCGATTATAATTGTAAAATTATTACTATGCACTCATTAACCGTTCCACCGCAAAAACAAAAATGTCTTGATTTCGATAACTCTCCGCTTGCTAGTTTAAATATATGGACAGAGCAAGAAATAACAAGATTAGAAAAATGTGGATTTGATAGAAAAAATATCATTCTTGATCCTGGAATTGGTTTTGGAAAATCCATTTACCAAAATTTATATATTACAACATATTAAAAAATTTAAAAATCCAGGATGTGAGATATTGGTAGGACACTCATGAAAATCTTATATTTCTGCTTTTTATAATTCCAAAGCATCGGAAAGAGATTTGGAAACAATAGCAATATCAAAATATTTAACAGAGCATGGAGCTGATTATTTACGAGTGCATAATGTTATAGAGCATCAAAGATTTTTTGTAACAGACCATATGACTAGGCGCTGTTAACAAAGTTATTTTAATTGATAATTAAAGGGATTTTTTAGCAAAAATTAATAAGATTTTTGCTGGAATAGCTAGTCCTGTTTCAAAAAAATCTTATAATTTGCAGTAAAAAAGAATTTAATTAGCTTTAAAATAAC
>NZ_MXAX01000024.1:0-506 GCF_019249195.1 Rickettsia sp. TH2014
AGATTAAATCTCAACTATTACACTTAAGCAATCTATTATTTTTGAAACACAAGTTATTCTACCACCTAATGCCGATAAAGCTTGGAATAAGTCCTATTTAAATATAGTGGTGCAGGGTAAAAGTACTTTAACGCCTAGTAAACTTCTAATTGAGCTTAAAAAGATTGAAAAACAACTAGGTCGAGCAAGTTCTTACGATAAATGGTCTCCAAGAGTTATTGACTAGATATCCTACTTTGGAGTAATTGCCATATAGATTTGCCTGATTTAAAAATACCTCATCCTGAATTATTAAACAGACCGTTTCTTATTCATCTAATTGCAGGTTTAAGTGTGGAATGCCGTTATTCATGTCCGACTAATAATTTTTACAACAATAAAATCTTTGCAGAAACAGCACATTTAATTGAGAATCAAGGAGTCATACACTCGCTTGTTTTAAATCCTCTATTTGTCGGTATTTTAAATATTACTCCTGGGTCATGCCTCCATATTGCAGTTACGCC
>NZ_MXAX01000025.1:0-1869 GCF_019249195.1 Rickettsia sp. TH2014
TGTAAGATTAAATCTTGACTTCTACACTTCGATTCTGATTAGAATTCGGCTCATTTAGACCGCTTAAAGTATTTTCATCACCTAATTCTTCTAACCTATTGCCAATTCTTTCAGAAGTAAGGTTATCTATATTTATTGCTATATCGGTTAATAAATCCTCAATCTCTATACCGTTAAACTCTCCCACTCCTTCGTTAATTCCATTAGTATTTGTCCTGTGACCAAGTCTATCTAAAGCCTCAGAAACTCTACTCGGCGACATCAAACCTAAATCATTTAATAATTTACCTGCATCAGTATTATTACCAAAACCTTTAACATTATTAATGAGCTGATTTGCTATACCGGAAGCTACTTGGTTGTTTTTAGTATCATCTAGGATAGGAGATGGATCAAAAATAGGGACGGCACCGCCTCCGCCGGAATTGCCGCCTCCACCGGAGCCACCTCCTCCATTACCGCCGCCATTGCCTCCGTCACCACCGCCATTATCACCTCCGCTGCCACCGTCTCCGCCTCCGTTATCGGTATTTGCAAGTAATACAAGACCATTTGCATCACTGACCCATTTTACAAATCTGTTTTGTTCACCGCTTGCATCAATAGTGACTTTAGCTTGAGGTGCAGGAGTAAATGTTGCGCCCACTTCAAGTGCTACTACTTGGTGTTTAGTATTTGAAGTGATTTTAGTAATATCGGATCGGGATTTAATTTTAACTATTAAATTATCTAAACCGGACATATCAACATTAGCACCGTTACCGACTAATATATGACCACCTTTTTGTAATGCCGTATCAAAATGAGTAATAATAGTAAGCAGCCCGTTATGTGTAACATTTCCTGTATATTTTAGTTCATAAGTAGCGACATCTAATACAACGTCTCTAACATTTAAATTAGTGTTCATTTCTAAATTATTTAACAATACTAAATTTGCCTCATCGGCAATTAAAGTGCCAGATTTAATATTTTTCTCAAGTAACATGAATTTATTAGAGGCAATTTCTATGCTTTTTGCATTTGTAATTTCTTGTTTTAACCAAACATTTTCATTGAACTTTAAAGTACCGCCGTTATTAATCGGTGCATCTATTAAAACTGCATCTTTGAAATTTGCCGTGGTCGTAGCATCTGCAAAATTTAAATTATCTGCTTTAATATCGGTTAAATAATTAAATAGAGAGAGTGAACGAGGTAACACGTCTAAATCTACTATAGCCCCAAGTATAGCTAAATTTTTTGGATTTGCGTTATTATTACCTCTATCAAAATCTATAGTTTTACCTGCGTCTATATTAATATCTTTAGAATATACATCACCTTTAACCGTACTATTTCCACTAACTTGTACGCTTGCTAAACTGCCTAGCTTACTACCTAAATCATAAGCAATCTCGCCATCTATATTTAGCTTTACGTTACCTTGTTCATTATTTGCGGTGGTAATTCCTGAATAGAAATTCTTAGAGTTAACCATAACTGTGCCGTTACCTGTTAACTCTATTGCTTTTAATCTGTTATTTGCGGTTCCTACATTGCCGTTACCGGTATCAAAATCCGTTACCGCTAAAGTGTGGATATTATTTCCTGCCGTAGTAATATTAGTAACTTGTGCTGCTGCACCTAAAGTTAAGGTAGCTGCCTGAGCTGCATTTGAGAAATTGATATTTTGTGCTTTTAGCCCGCCCGTAACGGTAGCATCATTATTTGCAACTTCTATCGTACCTATAGTATTATTATTGCCAGGTGTACCGGTTATATTAATAGGTGCAGGATTATTTAGTTTTAAAGTACCGTCATTAGCATTTTCACCTGAGATATCAGTAGCAGGGTCGCGCCTCCGTATTGCAGTTTAGAGTAAATAGT